>JBLMXS010000246.1:0-2512 GCA_050257895.1 Thiohalocapsa sp. | reverse complement strand
CGGACAGATCCCCACCAAGACACCCGCAAGCGGGGTCAGTGCCAAAACGAGTCACGAACAAAGAGCACCGGCACCACCCTGACAACAGCCCCAGACGAGGCCCCCACACACTCACAGTGCCTAAATCCGCGTCCGCCCCTCGAAAGCGGCCGATTTTGCGGCTCGACACGAATTTTGGCCCCACAGGCGGGCGGGGGCGGGTGCTTGCCGGAGCCTCGTGTGGGATGAACTGAACAGAGACGGCTAACGGCGTCGCCGCCATCGGTCTGGGCCGCGGCTGCTACCGCCGCCGACGAATCCTGATCGTCAGAGATTGCCGCCCGCGGCGCTACTCTCACGAATTTGCCGTCCGCGTTGGAGGGCCGGCGCGAGAGACGGGCCTCGGTCTGGATTGCGTTTGCGCGAGGTGCGGCACGGCCTGCCGCCCCGGGTCGCCGGCACGACCGGATGGCGAGCTCGACAATCTCCGCCATAGCTCGCTGCTGTGGCGCCTCGTGTTCGTCCGGTTTTGTTGCTGTCGGTGGCCACGGCACAATGGCTCGCGGAAGTGGCTCCGGTTTGCTCAGGCATCGGCAGGGCGGTCAGTAGGCGCTCGTTGGTGCGCCTGGTTGCGCTTCTGGCGCTTGCGGGAGCGTTTCTGGGCGGGTTTGTGGCGGCCGTGCGCGGCGGCTGGCTGGGCGGGGCGATCGGCGTCGACGGCGCGGCTCTGGCGCGGCTCGAAGCGCCGGCGCTTGGCGGCCGGCTCGACTGGGTGCGGGTCGAGGATGCGCGCGGGCGACCGGTCGCGGTGCGGCTCGTCGGCGACCAGCTGTGGCCGCGGCGTCGGCTCCCGCAGGCTGTGCGTCTCAGCATCGAGGCGCGCTTCTCGCGGCCGGGCTTGCTCGGTCTGCTGTTCGGCGGCGGTCGTGTGAGTCATCTGGCGCTGTTGACGCCGCAGGCGCAGGTCAGCGGCCGCCTGTTCCGCTTTCGCTCCGGCGAGCCGGTCATGTTTGGCTTCAGTGAGCCGGTACAGGTCGTCGATCTACGGATCAGCGGCCGCCGCTGGCGGCGCGTGTTCGCAGCGTCACGCGCGGCGGTTGCGGCAGGCGTGAGCGCACGCGGGCGCGACGCCGCCGGGGAAGCGGTCGTAGCGGCTGCACCACGACGCTGGGAGCAGCTGAGCCTGCCCGTGCGTGTGCGCTGGTTCCCGCCCGGGTCGGACGCGATGGTCGCTGCGGCTCCGCTGCTCGGCGGCAGCCTCCGTCCCTGGCAGGAGTTGCGGCTCGTCTTCTCGCAGTCGCTCTCGACGCTGTTCGGCCGCCGGCTGCCGCGGCTTTCTCCCAAGGTCCAGGGCGAGTGGCGACGCCTGGATGCCGACACACTGGTGTTCGAGCCCGGCCCGCGGGGTTTTCCACTCGCAGCCACGATCACGATCGCCTTGCCCGCGCCGGTGCAGCCAGCCACCGGCGCGACAACCACGCCAGCACGGCTGCTTCGCTGGCAGGTCGTGTCCGGAAGTCTGCTGCGGCTACAGCAGCTGCTCGCCCAGCTCGGCTACCTGCCGCTCGATTGGCAACCAGCCGATGCCGTCGCCGATGCCTCGCCGGCCGCGCAGATCCGCGCCGCCATGCATCCGCCGGCGGGCAGCTTCGGCTGGCGCTACGCGAACACCCCCGAGCAGCTGTCCGCGCTCTGGCAGCCGGGCCGGCCGAACTTGCTCACCAGCGCCGCGATCCTCGCCTTCCAGTCCCAGCACGGCCTCCATCAGGACGGCAGCGCCGATGCCGATCTCTGGCAGGCGCTGCTTGCCGACGCGGCCACCGGCACGCCCACGAGCTCGAACGGCTACAGCTACATCCTCATCAGCCGCGCGATCCCGCAGACGCTCAGCCTCTGGCACAACGGCCAAACGATCATCAGAAGCCGCGTCAACGCCGGCACCCTTCAGAACCCGATCCAACCTGGCAGCTATCCGATCCGACAACGCTATGCCAGGCAGACCGCCAGCGGCGCAGGCCAACCCAACCGCTGGATCAACTACTTCCACGGATCCGACTCGCTCCACAGCTCAACCCGGCGCAGCTATGGCCGACCCGATAGCAGCGACGGCATCGAACTACCCGCGCCGATCGCCTACAGGCTCTGGCCCTACACCGGCGTCGGAACACTCGTCACAATCACCCGCTAGCCCGAAAACGCAAGCAGCGAGTGCAGGAACGCCGTTCGCCAAGCCGCGCCGACGTGGCAGTCAACCTGCTAACGCTTCCACGTCGCGCAGCAGCGGCACCCTCGCCAGATCGCCAGCGGACAGCGCCAATATTCACGTCCGCACCTGCAAATCAGATGTTTTCGGACGTGGACACGAATATTGGCGCCCTTCAGGCGGCAGCAAGCACAAATCGATACGGCCTCGTGTGTCGCGTGTTAGTCGTAGACGTCGAGCATCCGCAGCTGCGTCGCTTCGAGCCGCTCGATCAGGGCCTGGGTAAATCGGTACATCAGTGCCTGAGCGAGTTCGTGGTTGGCGGCGAGC
>JBLMXS010000245.1:0-4441 GCA_050257895.1 Thiohalocapsa sp. | reverse complement strand
GATGGCGATCTACTGTCTCGTCGTGGCGCTGCTCTTACTGTTCGCCAATCCCTACACCGTTTGACAATACCAGTGACGATGCATCTCGACTGGTCGACATTGGCGCTGCAGACCGTCAATTTCGCGATCCTCGTGTGGCTGCTGCACCGCTTCCTGTACCGCCCGGTGCTGCGGATCATCGAGGCGCGCCGCGGCGAGATCGAACGGCAATACGCCGATGCGCATGCCGCCGAGGCGCAGGCGAAGAGCGAACTGGCTGGCGTCGAAATGGCGCGCGCCGCGATCGCCACCGAACGCGAGAAGGTGCTGCGGCAGGCTGCAGCCGACGCCGAGAAGGCGAGCGCCGAGCGCCGCGCCGAGGGCGAACGCGAAATCGCTGCGCTGCTCGCCGATGGCAAAAAGGCGCTGGCGTCGGAACGCGCCGAGGCGCTGGCGGCCGCCCGGCGGGCCGCGCTCGACCTCGCCGCCGGCATTGCCTCGCGCCTCTTGGCGCAGATGCCGAGCGAAGCGCGGGCGGCGGCCTGGAGCGACCGCATCGAACAGTATCTCGCGGCGCTTCCGGAACCGGACAGAACCGGCCTCGCCGGACAGCTGACCAACGGGGCGCGGCTGCAGGTCGTCACCGCGGCGCCGCTGTCGGCCCCGGCCGAAGAGGCCTGGCGAGGCAAGCTGCGGCCTATCCTCGGCGGCGACATCGCGGTCGAGTTCGCTGCCGATCCGCAGCTCGTCGCCGGCGTCGACCTGCATTTCCCGAACGCCGTCATCCACCTGTGCTGGCAGAGCGCGCTGGCGGCGCTGCGGACGGAGATCGAGACCGATGCCGCCGCTGGTTGACGAGCTGACCGATTGGGTGCGCCGCACCGGCGAGCGGATCGGCCATCTGGCGCTGGAGCCGCGCATCGAAGAGATCGGCCGGGTGATGCGCGTCGGCGACGGCGTTGCCACGGTGAGCGGGCTGCCGGCGACGCGGCTCGACGAACTCCTGGTTTTTGACGGCGGCGTGCAGGGTTTGGCGGTCGATTTGGGCGAATCCGCGATCGGCTGCGTGCTGCTCGGCGATGCGACGCGGGTGGCGGCCGGCGGCCTCGTGCGCGGCACCGGCGAGGTGGCGCGCGTGCCGGTCGGCGCGGCCTTGCTGGGCCGCACGCTCGATCCTCTGGGCAAGCCGCTCGATGGCGGCAAGCCGGTCGAGGCGGACGCGTTCGCCCCCGTCGAACAGCCGGCGCCGGCCATCGTCGACCGCGATCTGGTGACCCGGCCGCTGGCGACTGGCCTCCTTGCCGTCGACGCGATGACGCCACTAGGCCGCGGCCAGCGCGAACTGATCATCGGCGATCGCGGCACCGGCAAGACGGCGCTCGCGGTCGATACGATCATCAATCAGCGCAACACCGACGTGATCTGCGTTTACGCCGCGATCGGCCAGAAGGCCTCGGCGGTCGCCGAGGTGATCGCCGCGGTGCGCCGCTACGGCGCGCCGGAGCGCTGTCTGTTCGTCGTTGGCGAGGGCGATGCGCCGCCCGGCCTGCAATGGCTGACGCCCTACAGCGCCTGCACGATGGCGGAGCAGTTCATGACGGCGGGCCGCGACGTGCTGCTGGTCATCGACGATCTCAGCAAGCACGCCGCCGCCTACCGGCAGATCTCGCTGCTGCTGCGCCGGCCGCCGGGGCGGGAGGCCTATCCCGGGGATATATTCTACATCCACTCGCGCCTTTTGGAGCGCGCCGCGAAGCTGGCGCCGGAGCGCGGCGGCGGCTCGCTGACGGCGCTGCCGATCGCCGAGACGCAGGCCGGCAACATCAGCGCCTACATTCCGACCAACCTGATCTCGATCACCGACGGGCAGATCTATCTCGATCCCCGGCTGTTCAACGAGGACCAGAAGCCGGCCATCGATGTCGGCAAGAGCATCTCGCGCGTCGGGGGCAAGACCCAGGCGCCGGTGCTGCGGGAAATGTCGGAAAGCCTGCGCCTCGACTACGCGCAGTTCCTCGAACTGGAAGTGTTCACCCGCTTCGGCACGATGGTCGACGAGCGCACCCGCAAGCTGATCGAGCATGGGCGCCGCATCCGCGCGGCGCTGCGCCAGCCGCAATTCGCGCCGCTCTCGCTCGGCGACGAGGTCGCCCTGTTGCTCGCGGTGGCAACGCGCGCGCTCGATGAGGTGCCGCTCGACCGCGTCGATACTTTTCGCAGCCGGCTGCACGCCTGGCTGGCAGAGCATTGCTCGCAAGCGCTGAAGCTCGACGAACGCGCCGCCGCGCTCGAGCCGGCGCTGAAAGAGGCGCTCACTGCCAGCATGCGCGCGCTGGCCCGGTCGGTAGCCGGGCCGGTTACCGCGCCGTCAGCTGGCTGACGCTGGCGGAGGCGGCGATGCGCTTTGCCGAACTCGAGCGGCATATCGCCAGCATCGGCGAATTGCGCAACATCATCGGCGCGATGCGCTCACTGGCCGGGATCCGGGTGCAGGAGGCGCAGCGCGCCCTGCCGGGGGTGCGCCGCTACGGCCAGACCGTTGCGGACGCGGTCGCGGCGGCGCTTTCGCTGGTCGCCGAGCCGCTGCCGGAAACCTCCGCGCAAGGACGCTGCGGGCTCGTGCTGTTCCTGGCGGAACACGGGTTTGTCGGCGGCTTCAACGAGCGCATCCTGGCAGCCGCGGAGGCGGCGCTGAGGGCGGCCGACGTTCTGTTTGTCCTCGGCAGCCGCGGCGCGGCACGGCTGGCGGAAAGCGGCCGGACCGCCGACTGGTCCTCCCCGATCGCGACCCGCGCCGAGGGGCTGGGCGAAACGGTACGACAGCTGACGGGCGAACTCTACCGGCGCATCGCGGCCGGGGATCTGCGCCGGGTTGCGGTGATCGTTGCGCGCCATCGGCAGGGCGGCGCCGAAATCATCGAAACCAGGCAGCTGTTGCCGCTTGCACCACAATCGCCGGCGCGACCGCGCGCTCGGATGCCGCCGCTGCACAATCTGCAGCCGCAGGCGCTGCTCGAGGAGCTGATCGCGGACCATGTCTTCGCGCTCCTGGTCGAGGCTGCGGTCGACTCGCAGGCCAGCGAGAACGCCGCTCGCTTCGCCGCGATGGAAGCGGCGCACGACAATATCTCAGAGCGGCTCGATAACCTGCGCCAGGAGGCCCGCGCCGCGCGCCAGGACGAGATAACGACCGAATTGCTGGAGCTGATCGGCGGTTCGAAAAACGCTGCTTGAGCGGTCCTAAAAAGCTTCAAGATCGTCGCGGCCGATCTGGTTGCCGCCGGTAAAGGCAGCCTGTGCGCCGTCGCTACAAATTTGTCTCGTCCGAATACAGCCTTCTCACTGTATCAAACATCAACAGATCGTCTTCGTTGGCCAAGCGCAGTCTCTCGAACAGATCAGGCCCCAGTTCGTCCTCAATCTCCACCAATCGGTCGTCGAGAGTCGTTTCAGTGGGCCGGCTGGTATTTTCGTGAACGATGATCTTCAGGAATTGCGGAAAATATGGAGCCAAGATCTTGCAGAGCCGATTGACGGAGCGAGGAAACGCCTCCACGAGGCCCACAAACGGCAACGCGCGCAGCGTGCGCATTGCCCGTTCGCGTTCCGAGCCCGCACTTGGCTCCTCGTTAAGCGACAGCCTTAACGTCTGGAAATTGCGTGCTGAGCGATGCCTCTTATGGTCGAGCAACTCGCGAATATAACCGGCCAGGTCATTGCGCTTTGCGACCTGCGCCGACCACTCGGCCGAATCCTGGGACCTTTCGAACAAATAGGCCGATTTCAGCCTGTCGATCGGGTGGCGCAGGAAGATGACCGGAACAATGTGCACCCCCTCCAACCGCGGTACCGGCAATAGGGCCGTATGCGACGAAAGAGCGCAAATCTCGCCTTGCTGGCGCAAGAAAGAGGCCACCTCATGGCTGTTGGAGAAATTCCCACTGCCGTGGAATTCATGGCTTATCCACTTGCTGCCAAAGTTATGCTTGAGCATGACGTCAATGGAGGTGCCGGCATTCTTGAACAGGTGATAATGCAATATCAGGGTACGCTGCGGTGCCATATTCCCCGCATCATCGCTGCCATCGCCTTCGCTCAGGCCGACGCGCGGTGGTACGGTGTCAGTCGCAGAGAGAGGCGGGGTATCCGACGCGGGTGTCGAAGCCATCAGACCCACTTGCTGAACTTGGAACTTAGTTTGGCAAATTGCATTTGGGTACGCGGCGATCGTGCGCTCATCGCGCCGGCGGTCCGAGTTGGTCCTGCAGCCGCGGCGGCTGGCCCCGGTTGTCGAGGTCGTTCGACAACCATTTGCCGAACCGGTCGATCCGCCAGCGGATTCCCCGATTGCCGGCGCCGAGCGCCGCTGCCGTCACCCCGGCCGAGGCCCCCGCCTGGTCGATCTGCGGAAGATCGATCCCCAACGGCGCCGCCGGCGCCGCAAAGCCGAGTTCGGTCCCTT
>JBLMXS010000244.1:0-23422 GCA_050257895.1 Thiohalocapsa sp. | reverse complement strand
AACAATTGACCGACAGCATCGGCATCGTGCTCAACTCGATCGAGGCCACGATGCAGACCGAAGGCCTGTTGAAGCAGTCGCAGCAGCTCGCCGGCGAATTGCAGACCCAGCAGAAGGAGCTGCAGCAGACCAACGAGCAGCTCGAACAGAAGGCCCAGCAGCTCGCCGAACGCAACGTCGAGGTGGAGCGCAAGAACCAGGAAATCGAGCAGGCGCGCCGTGCGCTCGAGGAGAAGGCGACCGAGCTCGCGCTCACCTCGAAGTACAAGTCCGAGTTCCTCGCCAACATGTCGCACGAGCTGCGCACGCCGCTGAACAGCATCCTGATCCTCGGCCAGCAGCTCGCCGACAATCCCGACGCCAACCTGACGCCGAAGCAGGTCGAGTTTGCGCGCACCATTCACGGGGCCGGCACCGACCTCCTGAACCTGATCAGCGACATCCTCGACCTGTCGAAGATCGAGTCGGGCACGGTCACCGTGGTCGCCGAGGAGGTCGTGCTGCCGAGCCTGCTCGAGGGCGTCGCGCGGCCGTTCCGCCACGAGGCGGAGAACCGCAAGCTCGGCTTCGACGTGCAGATCGACCCGAAGCTCGACCGCTCGATCAACACCGACTCGAAGCGGCTGCAGCAGGTGCTGAAGAACCTGTTGTCGAACGCCTTCAAGTTCACCGACCAGGGCGGCGTCAAGCTGTCGATCTACCAGGCCGCCAGCGGCTGGAGCGCCGAGCACCCGGTGCTCAACAGCGCCACCTCGGTGGTCGCCTTCGAGGTCTCCGACACCGGCATCGGCATTCCGCCGGAGAAGCAGAGGATCATCTTCGAAGCCTTTCAGCAGGCCGATGTCGGCACCGCCCGCAAATACGGCGGCACCGGGCTTGGCCTCGCCATCAGCCGCGAATTGTCGAACCTCTTGGGCGGCGAGATCCACCTGCGCAGCGTCCCCGGGACCGGCAGCACCTTCACGCTGTACCTGCCGCTGCGCTATGTCGGCACGGCGATGGCGGGGCGGACACCGCCGGCGATCGCCGATACGACAGACGGGTCGATCGTGTTGCCGATGCCGCGCCCGGCCGAGCCGGTCGAGGCGGTGCCGGACGACCGCGACGCGATCGAGCCGGGCGATGCGGTGCTGCTGATTGTCGAGGACGACCCGCACTATGCCCGCATCGTCGCCGATTTGGCGCACGACCAGGGGCTGAAGGTGCTGGTGGCGATGCGCGGCGCCGACGCCTTGGCCTTGGCGCGCGAGCACCTGCCGACGGCGGTCTCGCTCGACGTCTTCCTGCCCGACATGCTCGGCTGGACCGTGCTGAGCCAGCTGAAGCAGGATCCGGCGACGCGCCACATCCCGGTGCAGGTCGTCACGCTCGACGAGGACCGGCAGCACGGCCTCGCCCGCGGCGCCTTCTCGTTCGTCAACAAGCCGACCTCGACCGAGGATCTCGAGGCAGCGCTGACGCGCATCAAGGATTTCGTGCAGCCGCGCCGCAAGCGCCTGCTGATCGTCGAGGACAACCCGGCCGAGCAGCTCGGGATCGCCGAGCTGTTGGGGCATGACGACATTGACCTCGTCACGGTCGGCACCGGCGCCGAGGCGCTGGTCGCGCTGCGCGAGGAGACGCCGGATTGCATCGTGCTCGACCTGCGGCTGCCGGACATGAGCGGCTTCGACCTGTTGGAGGCGATCCGCGACAACCCGGAGGTCGCCGACCTGCCGGTCGTCGTCTTCACCGGCCGCGAGCTGTCGCCCGAGGAGGATGCGCAATTGCACACGATGGCGCGCAGCGTCGTCGTCAAGGGCGTCGAATCGCCCGAGCGACTGCTCGACGAGACGGCGCTGTTCCTGCACCGCGTCGTCGCCGACCTGCCGGACGAGAAGCAGCGCATGATCGAGCGCCTGCACAGCTCTGATGAGGATCTGGTCGGCAAGACGGTGCTGCTGGTCGACGACGATGCCCGCAACATTTTCGCGCTGTCGAGTGTTCTCGAACGCCGCGGCATGCACGTCTTGACCGCGACGACCGGCAAGGAGGCCATCGACCTCGTCGAGTCGACGCCGTCGCTGGCGATCGTGCTGATGGACATCATGATGCCCGAGATGGACGGCTACCAGACGATGCAGGTGATCCGGGCCAACCCGGGCTTCCGCCGGCTCCCGATCATCGCGCTCACCGCCAAGGCGATGAAGGGCGACCGCGAGAAATGCCTCGACGCCGGCGCCTCGGACTACCTGGCAAAACCGGTCAACACCGAGCAGCTTCTGTCGGCCTTGCGCATGTGGCTGCACCGCTGACCCGGCAAGCCGCGAGGTGAAGGCGATGGGCGCTGACGACAAGGTCAACATCCTGCTGGTCGACGACCAGCCGGGCAAGCTGCTCGGCTACGAGGCGATCCTCAGCGAATTGGGCGAAAACCTGATCAAGGCGGGCTCGGCCAACGAAGCCTTGGCGCAGCTGTTGAAGTTCGATTTCGCGGTCGTGCTGATCGATGTCTGCATGCCCGATCTCGACGGCTTCGAGCTGGCGGCGATGATCCGCGACCATCCGCGTTTCCAGAAGACCGCGATCATCTTCGTCTCGGCCATCCAGGTCACCGACCTCGACCTGTTGCGCGGCTACGCCGCCGGCGCAGTCGATTACGTGCCGGTGCCGGTGGTTCCCGACCTGCTACGCGCCAAGGTGCGGGTGTTCGCCGAGCTCTATCGCAAGACGCAGCAGCTGCAGGCGCTGAACGCCGAGCTGGAGCGGCGGGTCGAGGAACGTACCGCCGAGCTCGAACACGCCAATGCCCGGCTGGAGCGGCGGGTCGAGGAACGCACCCGCGAGCGCGAGGCGGCGCTGGCGCAATTGCACGAGATGCAGAAGCTGGAAAGCCTCGGCCAGCTGACCGGCGGCGTCGCGCACGACTTCAACAACCTGCTGATGGCGATCCTGGGCAACCTCGAGATCCTGCGCAAGCACATCCCCGACGATCCGAAACTGCAGCGCCTGATCGACGGCGCTCTACAGGGAGCCGAGCGCGGCGCCACGCTGACGCACCGGCTGCTGGCGTTTGCCCGCCGCCAGGAGCTGAAGCCGCGCAATGTCGACGTGCCCGACCTCGTCGAGAGCATCCTCGAGATGCTGCGGCGCTCGCTCGGGCCCAACATCAACATCGTCACCGAATTCGAGACCGGCATCCCGGCGATCCGGGTCGACCCGAACCAGCTCGAACTGGCGCTCCTCAACCTCGCGCTCAACGCCCGGGACGCGATGCCCATGGGCGGCCGGCTGACGATCTCGGCACGCCACGAGCGGATCGCCGACGGCCAGATTTCCGGCCTGCCGGCGGGCGACTACGTCTGCATCACCGAGCGCGACACCGGCCACGGCATGGACGAGGTGACACTGAAGCGCGCTGCCGAGCCGTTCTATACGACGAAGGGCGCCGGGCGCGGTACCGGGCTCGGCCTGTCGATGGTGGACGGGCTGGTGGCGCAGTCGGGCGGCACGATGCGGATTGCCAGCCGCCCGGCCCAGGGCACCACCGTCGAATTGTGGCTGCCGGTCTCGGATGCGCGCGAAGCTCGCGCCCCGGTGCCGGAGCCGCCCTCGGTCAAGACGCCGCGCTCGTGCCGCATCCTCGTCGTCGATGACGACCCGGTGGTCGCCGCCGGCACGGCCGCGATGCTGGAAGACCTCGGCCATGTCGCGATCGAGTGCGCCTCGGCCGAGATCGCGCTGCAGCTGCTCCACGCCGACCCCGACATCGAGGTCGTGGTGACCGACCATGCGATGCCGGGGATGACCGGCACCGAACTGGCGGCGCGCATTCGCCAGGTGTGGCCAGGGCTGCCGGTCGCGATCGCCACCGGCTTTGCCGAGTTGCCGGCGGATCCGGGGCTCGACCTGCCGCGGTTGATGAAACCCTATCGCCAGCACGAGCTGGCGCTGCTGCTGGCCTCGCTGGTCGAAACGCGCGCCGCGGCCGGCCCTCTGCCTCGCTTCCGCGCGGCCGAATAGCACGGGTCGAATTAGCGCTGACCCAACAGCGCTGGCATAGTTCGTGCGTGTCGGCGCGTGACACGAGCGCCGCGGCGCGAGCCACTGCTGCGAGGGCGAGGCATGAAAAAGATCGAGGCGATCATCAAGCCGTTCAAGCTCGACGAGGTGAAGAGCGCGCTGCACGAGATCGGCATTTCCGGCATGACGGTCAGCGAAGTGCGCGGCTTCGGCCGCCAGAAAGGCCATACCGAGGTCTACCGCGGCGCCGAATACGTGATCGATTTTCTGCCGAAGGTGAAGATCGAGGTGGTGCTCGACGATGCACTGACGCAGCGCGCCGTCGAGGCGATCCAGCAGGCGGCGCGCACCGACAAGATCGGCGACGGCAAGATCTTCGTCATCCCGATCGAGGAGGCGGTGCGCATCCGCACCGGCGAGCGCGGCCCCGACGCGGTGTGACAGTCTCGGGTTTCGCTGGCGGCCTGATCGGGCGCCATCCTGGGACCGGGGACGTCCCGCCGGCATGCGGGCCCGCCGCCCCGCGTCCGGTATTGATCAGAGAATGCGCGCGGTGCTGGTGCTGTCGTGCAGCCAGACTCGCGCTTCGCGGCCCGACTGCTGCGCATCCTCGGCCGCGTCGACGGCATCGAGCAGGGCCTGCTCGCGGTCGAGATAGGCCCCGTAGACGGCGTCCCCGAGGCGCACGATCCAGCGCGCATCGCGACCCCGCCGGCAAACCTGGAACTCCATGACCATCCCATTCCTTCCGGGGCTACGTATCGCCCAGGTCGAGGTATTGGCGTCCCTTCCGCGCCGTTGCGGCGGTCGCCGTCCCTCGGGCTGTATCTCGCATCATTATCGGGAACAATTAGCAAAGAATGAAATGCAATTGCCACCTGTTGATGAAAAAGGCAACAATTGCTTTCCGCTTGATCATCCGCTGCGGGAGCCGGCGAATCGCGCGACGGCGCCGACTTGATGCAGATCATGGTCCGCGCGGCGACCGGGGCTAAGAATTCCCTGCAGTTCCCGTTGTGTCAGGTGTCGCGCGGATGCCAGAGCTGTCATCGGCCGATACGATAGGTGTGCCGCCTCGGCCGCGACCCGATCGCCAGAACCTGCCGGTTCGCCTGCAAGATTGCACGCACCTGTCGATCCCGCAGCTGATCGCTGAAAACCGCCGGCTGCGGCTGCTGGCCGAAGTGGCCGACACGGTGACCCGGCGCCTCTCGCTTGACCATCAGCTGCCGCATCTGATCGAGCTGATCGCCCAAGCGCTCGATGCCGAGCGCGGCACGCTGTTTCTCTACGACCGCGAGACCCATGAACTGTTCTCCCGAGTCGTCAGCGGCCAGCGCATCGCGGAGATCCGCATCCCGGCGACGACCGGGATCGCAGGCGCGGTGTTCACCGCCGGCACTGCCGAGATCATCCCCGATGCCTATCAGGACAGCCGCTTCAATCCGGAAATCGACCGGCATACTGGCTACCGCACCCGCAACATTCTCTGCGTCCCGCTGCGCAACCGCGACGACGCGGTGATCGGCGTCACCGAAGTCCTCAACAAGCGGAGCGGCGATTTCGGACCCGACGACCTGGCTCTTGCCGAGGCGATGACGCGGCAGGCCTCGAATGCCCTGGCGCAGGCCCTGCTCGTCGAACAGCTGGAGCGGACCGAATGCGCGCTACAGCGGACGAACCGCGCCTTGCGTACGCTGAGCCGCGGCAACCAGGTGCTCGGGCAGGCCGGCAGCGAAGCGGTGCTGATGAGCGAGATGTGCCGCGTCATCGTCGAAGACGGCGGCTATCGGCTGGCCTGGATCGGCATGCCGCAGCACGATCCGGACAAGTCGGTGATCCCGGTTGCCTGGGCCGGCGACGGCGCCGCCGAGATGAAGGCGCGAGCCCGCATCAGCTGGGGAGACGATATCTACGGCCGCGGCACCTGCGGGCGGGCGATCCGCAGTGGCGAGCCGCAGACCAGCCAGGACGTCGCGGCCGATCCGAGCATGGCGCCGTGGCATGCCGAAGCGCTGCAGGAGGGCTTCAGCTCGACCGCCGCCCTTGCCCCTCAAGGAGGGCGCCGAGACCTTCGCGGTGCTGATGATTTATGCCGCCGAGCGCGACGCCTTTCATCGCGACGAACTCGACCTGCTGCAGGAGCTGGCCGGCAATTGCGCCTATGGAATCCGCTCGATCCGCGACCGCACCGCGCGTGACAATGCACTGCAGCGCTGGCATGCCAGCCTTGAATCGGCGATCGATGCGCTGGCCGGGACGGTCGAACTGCGCGACCCCTACACGGCCGGCCATCAGCAGCGCGTCGCAACGCTGGCCGCAGCGATCGGCCGCGAGCTCGATCTGGGCGGCGAGCAGATCCAGGGCCTCTATTTGGCCGGCATCGTCCACGATATCGGGAAGATCAAGATACCGGCAGAGATCCTCAGCCGACCGGGGCAGCTTTCCGACATCGAGTTAGCGCTGATCAAAACCCACCCCCAAGCGGGACACGACATCCTGAAAGGCGTCGATTTCCCGTGGCCGATCGCCCAGATGGTGTTGCAGCACCATGAACGGCTGGACGGTTCCGGCTACCCCAACCGCTTGCGCGGCGACGACATCCTGCTTGAAGCCAGGATCCTGGCTGTCGCCGATGTCGCCGAGGCGATGATGTCGCACCGGCCCTATCGGCCGGCGCTCGGCCTCGAGGCGGCGCTGCGCGAGGTCGAGGCGCACAAGGGCCGCCGCTACGACGCCCGCGTTGCCGACGCCTGCATTGCGCTGTTCGGCCGCAAGGGTTTTCGGTTCGATGATGCCGGACCAGGCAAACCCCAGGCACCGCCCTCCACACCAACGTAAAGCGCGGCTATTTTTCCTGCGCGACGAAGACGCCGTCCCAGTCTGAAGGCGGCGGCTCGACCTGCATCTCGGCGATGCGCTCGCGGAACAGGCCGTAGACCGGCGCCATCTCGCGTTCGGCTGCGAGGACGGGGTCCCGCAACAGGCCGAGAGCGGCATCCCAGTCGCGCCGCCGGTAGGCCGCCAGCAACGCCGCGTGCCGCGCCAGGTACTGCTGCGTTTCGACCGGGTGCGGCGGCAAGGTGTAGATGCGCACGGCGCGCGTCTTGCCCTTGACGGCGACGAGATCGAGCTCGATCAGCTCAGACTGGTCGAGCAGCGCGGCGGTGTCCTCGCCGAGGATCATGTCGACGCCGTAAACCTTGGTAAGTCCTTCCAGGCGCGAGGCCAGGTTCACCGGGTCGCCGAGCAGCGAATAATTGAATTTCTGGTGCGAGCCGAAATTACCGACGCTGCATTCGCCGGTATTGATGCCGATGCCGATCTGGATCGTACGCCGCCCCTCGGCCGCCCAGTCGCGGTTGAGTTCGACAAGCTTGCGCCGCATCCCTTGCGCCGCGGCGACCGCATTCTTGGCGTGGTCGGGATCGTCGAGCGGCGCGTTCCAGAACGCCATGATGCAGTCGCCGATGTATTTGTCGATCGTGCCCTTGTGCGCCATCACGATCTCGGTCATCGGCGTCAGGAACTCGTTTATCAGCTGCCCCAGCTGTTGCGAGGTCATCCCCTCCGACATCGAGGTGAAGCCGCGAATGTCGCAGAACATGATCGTCATCGGCTTGATTTCGCCGCCGAGCACCAGCTTCTCCGGGTGCTGCGCCAGTTCCTCGACGAGCTGCGGCGCGAGGTAGCGCGAGAAGGCTTCGCGGATCTGCCGTTGCCGCGCCTCGGTCAGCCGGTGATTGAGCAATGAGCCGGCGACATAGACGATCCCCAGGACGCAGATCGGGTAGACCGGGTCGAGCAGCACCGCGCCGTCGCGGAAGGCGAACCACGACGCCGCCGCGGCGGCGATCGCCGGCGTCGCGGCAACCCCGGCGCTCGGCAGCGCACCGAACAGCGGAATGCTGACGATGACGAGAATGCCGGCGATGACGGTGAACAGGATCTCGGCGCCGGGCGCCCAGTCCGGGCGGAACAGGAAGTCCTGGTCGAGGACCTGCTCGATCAGCTGGGCGTGGATTTCGACCCCGGGCATGTCCGGCGAGATCGGCGTCGCCTTCAAATCGTTGAGCCCGGCCGCCGAGGCGCCAACCAGCACGACATGATCGGCGACCCGCGCCTTGTCGAAGCGGCCGGCTATGACATCGGCGGCGGAGACATAGCGCCGCGGGTCGCGCCGCGCGTAATGCAGCGTCACCTCCCCGGCGGCGTCGGTCGGCACCTCGATGCGGGCATGCGCCTGCGGTACCCGGATCTCGATCGCGTTGAGCCCGGTATTCTCGCCAAAGCTCTTTTCCTGCTGCGCGCCGGCGTAGCGCCCGACATAACCCTTCGCCCCGAGGGCGACGCGCATTGCCTCGGCGGCGAGCGACGGCTCCGGCGTCTTGCCGAAGCGCAGCACCAGCGGCACGCGGCGAACGACATTGTCCCAGTCGGAGATCTGGTTGACAAAGCCGTTGCCGACGGCGGCTTTCTGGAACTCCGGCAGTGCTCCGACGCTGCCGCTGAAGCTGTCGACAAACTTGAGCGGATCGGCGCCGGCCTGTCCGACCCAGGAGAAGCCTGCCTTCGGCAGCGGCGCAACGTGGTCTCCGGCATCCGTCAGGCTGAACCCGATGACGACCGGCGCTTTGGCAATCGCGGCGGCAAACCGCCCGTCGGGGTCGGGCATCGTCTGCAGCAGCCGCCGCGCGTCGTCCTCGCCGGCGCCGCGGCTCGTCAGCAGCGCCTGCAGGTTCTGCGGCGAGGTGCGGTCCGGCTCGGCGAACAGCTCGTCGAATGCGATGACGGCGGCGCCGGCCTCGCGCAGCCTGTCGACCAGCTCGGCGAGCACCGTGCGCGGCCACGGCCATTGCCCCAATTCCTTCAGGCTGTGCTCATCGACATCGACGATCAGGACCGGCGGGTCGTTCGGGGTCGGGCGCGGGTCGGCGCGCTGGTAAATGTCGAAGGCAGGCAACGACAGGCGGTCGAGCACGTCCGGGATCGCCAGCCGCGCGAGAGCCAAAATCATCAGCAGCGCCAGCGGCAGCCAGTAGATGACGCCGCGCTGCAGGATCGTGAGGAGACGCTTCAACTGTGTCCGCGTACCAATGTCCCGGCAGCCGATGCGGCTGCGGTTGCGATCGACCCCGTAAGATTGCCATATCCGCGGCGATTTTACAGCCTTTCGCCCTCAGCGCGGCGGCTGCGCCGCGAGTGAAAGCCCTTGCGGCACGCCGCCGGACGGACGAACGTCGCCGCCCGAAGGCGCACCCCATGTGAGGTTGCAGCTCATGCCGAGCATGATCGAAGCGAAAAAGGCGGCGCTGATCGGCGAGGCGCAGCAGCTTGCCGCCGGGCAGAACCTCGCCGCAACGGGGCTGCTGCAGCACTTCATCGCGGCGCTCTACGAGCACGCGCCGCCGACCGACGTCGCTGCCCGCGGCGCCGCCGATCTCTATGGCGCGGCGCTGGCGCTGTGGCGCTTCGGCGTCGACCGCGTCGCGGGCAGCCCCAAGATCCGCGTCTACAACCCCGACCCGGCCGCCGACTGCTGGGCCTCGCCGCACACGATCGTCGAGATCGTTAACGACGACATGCCGTTTCTCGTCGATTCGGTGACGGCGGCGGTCAATGACGGCGGCCGCGAGGTGCGGCTCGTCATCCACCCGATCCTCACCGTCGGGCGCGACGCCGCGGGCCGTGTCGGGGCGATCGATCCGCCGCATGGCGGCGTGCGCGAATCGTGGATGCAGATCGCGATCAGCCGCGAGCCCGACCCGGCCGAATGCACCGCGCTGGCGGCCCGGCTCGCCGCCGTGCTCGACGACGTCCGCGCCGCGGTCTCCGACTGGCAATCGATGCGGGCGACACTGCAGGCCGTCGCCGCCGAGGTGACGGCAACCCCGCCGCCGCTGCCGGCGAGCGAAATCGCCGAAGCGGTCGACTTTTTGCGCTGGCTCGACGACGACAACTACACCTATCTCGGGTTCCGCGAATACCCGTTTCCAGAGCTTGCTGCGACGACGGAGCGCCACGCAACCGGGGTGCGGCCTCCGCTCGGGATCCTCGCCGAAGGCCGCTACTCAGTGTTCGGCGGCCTGCGCGACCTCGGCGCCCTGCCGCTCGACGTGCAGCAGTTCCTGCGCCGCCGCGAGCTGCTGGTGGTCGCCAAGACCGACCGCCGCGCCACCGTCCACCGCGCCGTGCACATGGACGCGATCGGCATCCGCCGCTTCGATGCCGCCGGCAACGTCCTCTCATTGCGGCTCTTCGTCGGGCTCTTCACCTCGCTCGCGTACAGCCGCCGGCCACACTCGATCCCGTTGTTGCGGCAGAAGGCGAGGCGGGTCATCGAGCGCTCCGGGCTGCCGCCCGACAGCCACGACGGCAAGGCCTTGCTGCACATCCTCGAGACCTTCCCGCGCGACGAACTGTTCCAGATTACCGAGGACGAGCTGTTCGATACGGCGGTCGGCATCCTCAACCTGCAGGAGCGCCAGCGGATCGCGCTGTTTGTGCGCCGCGACCCGCTCGAACGCTTCATCTCCTGCCTCGTCTACGTGCCGCGCGAACGCTATGAGACGCGGCTGCGGCACGCATTTGCGGCGATCCTCGAGGAGGCGTTCGCCGGCACCGTCGAGGAGTTCTACGCGCATCTCGACGAGTCGGTGCTGGCGCACGTGCAGTTCATCATCCGGGTGACGCGGGGCGCGGTGCCTCCGGTGGATGTCGCGGCGTTGGAGCAGCGTCTGGCCGAGGCCGGGCGGAGCTGGGCGGACCGCGTCGAGGAAGCGGCGGCCGCCGCCTTCGGCGAGATCCCCGGACGCACCCGCCTGCGCCATCTGAAGCCGTTTCCGCTCGAATACCAGGCGCGCACCGAACCGGCGCAGGCGATCGCCGACCTCGACCGGATCGACGCCGCCCTCGCCGGCTCGCCGCTGGAAGCGGCCTTGCATCCGCGCCCCGCTTCCGACACGGCTTCCGACACGGGCGACGGCACGGCCGGGTTCGCGCTGCGGCTCTACCGGCCGCAGGAGCCGGTGGCGCTCTCCGACATCCTGCCGATGCTGGAGAATCTCGGGCTGCGGATCATTGCCGAGGAGCCGTTCCGCATCGACAGCGTCGGCGGCGGCGTCGTGTGGATCCACGAATTCACGCTCGGCGCCGGCTCGCTGCCGGCGGCGATCCCGGACCCGCTGCGGCGGCTTTCCGAGGCGGCGCTGCTCGCCGTGTGGACCGGCGAGGTCGAGAATGACGGGTTCAACCGGCTGGTGCTGGCGGCCGGTCTGTCGGCGCGGCAGGTGACGGTGCTGCGGCTCTACTGCAAGGTGCTGCGTCAGGCCGGCATGACCTTCAGCCAACCCTACATGGAAGACACGCTGGCGCGGCACGCCGTGATTGCCCGCCGCCTCGTGCAGCTGTTCGAGCATCGCCTCGACCCGGCGGCGGCGCCCGGTTCGCTCGAGGCGGTCGCCGAGATGCAGGCGATCGACCATGCGCTCGATGCGGTCGAGAGCCTCGACGAAGACCGCATCCTGCGCGCCTATCTGACGCTAATCGTCAAGACCGTGCGCACCAACTACTACCAGCGCCTGCCGTCGGGCCAGCCGAAGCCGGCCTTGGCGGTGAAGCTCGCCTCGCACGCGATCGACCTGTTGCCGGCGCCGCGCCCGCGCTACGAGATCTTCGTCTACAGCCCGCGCGTCGAGGGCGTCCACATGCGCGCCGGCAAGGTGGCGCGCGGCGGCATCCGCTGGTCCGACCGCAAGGAGGATTTCCGCACCGAGATCCTCGGTCTGATGAAGGCGCAAACGGTCAAGAACGCGGTCATCGTGCCGGTCGGCTCGAAGGGCGGCATCGTCGTCAAGAAAGCGGGCCTGTCGCGCGAGCAATTCGCCGCCGAAGGCGTCGAATGCTACAAGATTCTGATCCGCGGCATGCTCGATCTGACCGACAACATCGTCAGCGCAAACGGTGCTGGAACGCACCGCGTCATGCCGCCGCCGCAGGTCGCGAGGCACGACGAGGACGACCCCTATCTCGTCGTCGCCGCCGACAAGGGCACCGCCACCTTCTCCGACATCGCCAACGCCATCGCCGAGGAATACGGCTTCTGGCTCGGCGACGCCTTTGCCTCGGGCGGCTCCCAGGGCTACGACCACAAGGCGATCGGCATCACCTCGCGCGGCGCCTGGGAGCTGGTGAAGCGGCACTTCCGCGAGCTCGGGCGGGACATCCAGAGAAGCGACTTCTCCGTCGTCGGGGTCGGCGACATGTCGGGCGACGTGTTCGGCAACGGCATGCTGCAGTCGCGCCAGATCCGCCTGTTGGCGGCGTTCAACCACCTGCACATCTTCATCGACCCCGAGCCGGACGCCGAGCGCTCCTATGCCGAGCGCCAGCGCCTGTTCCATCTGCCGCGCTCGAGCTGGGCGGATTACGACAGGACGCTGATCTCGCCGGGTGGCGGCGTCTTCGAGCGCGCTCTCAAGGCGGTGCCGATCAGCGACGCGATGAAGCGCGTCTTCGGCATCGCCGACAACCACCTGACGCCGGCCGAGCTGATTCGTTGCCTGCTGACGGCCGAGATCGATCTCCTGTTCTTCGGCGGCATCGGCACCTTCGTCAAGGCGGCAGCCGAGAGCCATGCCGAGGTCGGCGACCGCGCCAATGACGCGCTGCGGGTCGACGGCGAGGCCTTGCGCGCCAAGGTGGTCGGCGAGGGCGCCAATCTCGGCGTAACGCAGCGCGGCCGCGTCGCCTACGCGCTGAAGGGCGGCCGCATCGACACCGACGCGATCGACAACTCGGCCGGCGTCTCGATGTCGGACCACGAGGTCAACATCAAGATCTTGCTCGGCGCCGCGATCGCCGCCGGCACGCTCGGCCAGCAGGAGCGCGAGCCGCTCTTGGCGCAGATGACCGACGATGTCGCGGCGCTGGTGTTGCGCGACAACACCCTGCAGGGGGAGGCGCTGTCCGTCGCCGAGGCGCCGGGGGTCCAGGCGCTCGACCGCCAGGCGCGGCTGATCCGCGAGCTGGAGCGCCCAGCGGACAGCCGCGAGGGCGGCGTGCGGCTCGACCGGGCGCTCGAATTCCTGCCCGACGACGAGACGCTGGCGTCGCGGGCGGCGGCGCGGCGCGGCCTGACGCGGCCCGAGCTGGCGGTGCTGTTGGCCTATGCGAAGATGTCGCTCGACCGCGAGCTGCTCGCCTCCGACGTTCCCGACCTGCCGGAGCTGGCGGGCGATCTGGTCGATTATTTTCCGCCGGCCCTGCGCACCCGGTTCGCGGCGCAGATTGCGAAGCATCCGCTGAAGCGCGAGATCGCCGCCACCGTCGTCACCAACGACCTCGTCAACCGCGCCGGCCTCACCTTTATCCACGACATGCGGGCGCGCAGCGGCCGCGCCGTGCCCGAGATCGTGCGCGGCTATCGCATCGTGCGCGCGGTCTACGAGCTGCCGGCACTGTGGGCCGAGATCGAAGCGCTCGACAACCGCGCGCCGGCCTCGTTGCAGACCGAGATGCTGCTCGACATCGCCGATGTCGTCGAGCATGCGACGCTGTGGCTGTTGCGGCGCGCGCCGCTCGAGGTCGGCCGCGAGATCGCGCGCTTCGCGCCGGCCTTGCAGGGTCTGGCGGCGATCGTCGCCGAACTGGTGCCGCCGGCCGAGCGCACGCTGCTCGACGGACGGGTCGCCCGGTTCGCGGCGCAGGGCGTGCCGCAGCCGCTGGCAGGGCGGATCGGCGCCGTGATCTTTCTGACGACGGCGCTCGAGGTCGCCGAGCTGGCGGAGCGCGCGGGGCAGCCGATCGAGCATGCGGCGCGGACATTCTACGCCGTCGGCGGCCGCTTCGCGCTGGACGAGATGCGGGCGCTGGCCCGCCGTCTGCCGGCCGAGACGACCTGGCAGAAGACCGCCGCCGAGAGCCTGATCGACGATTTCTACGCACTGCAGGCCGAGCTCGCGGTGCGGGTCCTGACCGCCGCTGATGGCGCCGCCGACCCGCTCGCGGTATGGGCCGAGCGCCACGCCGACCTGCTCGGCCAGGCCGACGCGCTGGCGAGCGAATTGCGCACTGCCGGCGGCGCCGATCTCGCGATGCTGGTGGTGGCGCGCCAGCAATTGCGGCAAGCTCTCGGCGCCTGACTTGGCGCTACGGTTCGGGGTAGAGGCGGGCCTTGATCGCCGCCAATTGCGCGATGGTGGCGCCGTCGGTGATGCGGGTGAAGCGCGGCACTCGCTGCCCCTGCCACAGCGCCGGCTCGAAGAACATGGAGAGCGGCCGCAGATCGAACAGCCCGCCATGCCGGCAGGCGTAGCTCTCCTCGTAAAGCGGCCGGTAGACCTGCATGAAGGCGTCTTGCGGCCGGCAATCGTCCTCGGTGTGGTGGCCGACGCCATAGATGTAATAGGCGTAGTTGTTCACCGCTCCGTCCGGGTCGTGCTTGAAGTGGTAATAGTATCCGGGCTCGGGCAGCGTGGCGGGCGGCGGGATGTCGTAAGCCATGTTGTCTCCGTAGGATTACCGCGGCTGCGGTGATGGCTTCGCGTTGCTCAGCCCATCCTACCGCCTGAGCAGACGATGTAGGATGGGTTGAGCGAAGCGAAGCCCATCGCACAGTGGGCCAACAGTGGGCCGGCGGCGATTGACCGGGGCAGATCGCGGTCCTAGCGTTGTCGGCTGTAATTGCGCGCCGGCGATTTGGAGAGGTGCATGCAGGTGAAAACGCAAGGCCGCCTCGCTTTCGACGGCCCGGCTACGGCGGAAGCGATCGAGGATCTGCTGTTTCACGACTACTACAGCCGGACGCCGCGCCTGCGGCTGAGCGGCGGTGACGACGATCCCGCTCCAGCTGCAACCGGCACCGAGATCATCCTCGACCACAACGACGTCGCCAGCACGATCGAGTGCGCATTGGAGCATCCGAGCGTCAACATGCGGCAGGCCGTCCTGGGGCCGATCTGGCGCCACCCCGAGACGTTTCGCGCCATCTTCCGGTTCGGGCTCGAGGCGCCCGACGCCTTCCCCGACATCCGCAAAATCGTCGCCGAAGAATTAGCGCTGCGCCGGCCCGGTAACATCGAGCCGGCACCCGCCACGGAGCGCCGGCCGACGCTGCTGCCGCAGGTGCCGTTGCCGGCGCATGTGCGGCGCGGGAGGGAATAGGATGAGCGATTGGAGCAAGGTTACGAGGCCGATCCCGGTCCCCAACGAGTGGACGAAGCCGTTCTGGGAGGCTGCCAAGCGCGGCGTCGTCGAATTGCAGCGCTGCCAGGAATGCGGGCATTTCCAGCACCCGCCGTTCGCCACCTGCACGCAATGCGTCTCGACCGACTTGAAGTTTGAGCCGGTGCGCGGGGTGGGCACGATCTACGCCTACACGATCATGTACCACACCGGCGACAAGCGCTTTGCCTCGGCGGTGCCCTACGCCTCGATCATTGTCGAATTGGACGACGCGCCCGGGGCGCTGATGGCGGGCAACTTGCTGGACGCCGAATACACCGAGGCGAAAGTGGGCCGCCGCGTTGAGGTCGTCTTCGAGAAACTGAACGAAGACATCACCCTGCCGCAGTTCCGGCTGGCCCGCTTGCAGGTATGACCGTGGGCTCATGCGTGACAACAAATACAGTCCCAGCAAAGGCCAGGACCCATGCCTGCAACGCGAAGCGGGTTGAGAAATGGGTCCCGGCCTCCGCCGGGACCTGCTGCGGGGAGTGCCGTTGATGTGGGAAAACCGGTGCAAGGTGGCGGTCAGCGGCGTCGGCTTTTCGAAGGTGTCGCGCTTGGCCGATGTCCCGCTCGCCGCGCATGCGCTGATTGCGGTGAAGGAGGCGGTCGCCGATTCCGGTTTGCAGATGGCCGAGATCGACGGGCTCGCCACCTATCCGGAATTGCCGGCCACCGGCCACGCCGAAGTGGACGGGATCTCGGTCGTCTCGGTCAACTGCATGATGGCGATGCTGAAACTGCCGAACCTCGCCTGGCACATCCAGGTCGGCACGGTGAATATCGGCGGCGCCGTGCAGCAGGCGGTGAACGCGCTGCTCGCCGGCGTGTGCAACTACGCCGTCGTGTGGCGGGCGATGCACAACCCGCGCGGCACCTACCAGAACCTGCCCGGCCAGTTCGCGCAGGGCGCCGCCCAGTTCACCGCGCCCTACGGCTTTGGCGGCCCCGGCCAGGGGATGGCGGTCGCCTACACCCGCTGGCTCGAACGGCACAACCAGAACCGCGAAAAGATGGCGACCTTGGCGGTGACGCAACGCCGCCATACGCAGCACAATCCGCACGCCTATTTCTACGGCACGCCGCTGTCAAGCGAGGACTACCTCGCCTCGCGCATGGTGGCTTATCCCTTCTGCCTGTTCGATTGCGACATCCCGGTGCAGGGGGCGGTCGCGATCGTCCTAACGACGGCGGAGCGGGCGCGCGACCTGAAGCCCGCACCAGCCTATCTCGCCGGCTATGGTGAGCGGCTCAAATTCGAGGTGGCCGGCCGCATCGGCAGCCTCGCCGATTACATGGAAGGCGGCCGCAGTTCGGCGAAACTGACCTGGGAGCGTTCCGGATTCGAGCCCAAGGACGTCGATGTCGCGCAGATCTATGACGGCTTTTCGGCCTCGGTGATCTACGGTCTTGAATCGTACGGGTTCTGCGGCGAGGGCGAGGCGCTCGACTTCATCCAGGACGGCCGCATCGAATTGGACGGCGAATTGCCGCTCAACACGTTTGGCGGCAGTCTCGGCACCGGCCGCATCCACGGGCTGTGGCACATCATCGAGGGCGCCTTGCAGGCATCGGGGCGCGCCGGCTCGCGCCAGGTCAAGGACGCCAATGTGTCGTTCGTCGGCGCCAGCGCCCCGATCGTCACCGGCACCACCTTCCTCTTCGTGCGCGAGCCCTACTAGGGCTAGCGGCGCAGGCGCACCCGCGCTCGGGCACTCCTCAGCCCCATTTGTAAATCAGCAGCGGCGCCTGCGGATTGCCGGTCAGGCGAATGATGGCGGTGCGGACCACGCGGGCGGCTGCCGGTCCGGTCAGTTCGGCGGTGATCGTGAAGGCATGGCCGAGGGTGACGCCGCGCGCTGGCGGCTCCGCGGCGCCGCGGCTTTCCGCTTCGCGCCGGCGCAGCGCCGCATCGGCATTGGCATTAGTGGTGCGAAACACCGCCAACACACCGGCGCTGGCAAAGGCGGGGTCGATCCACGGCGTCTGCGAATAGACGGTGACGAGCGGCCGCAGCCGGCGGTACAGCTCCGGCGTCATCCCGCTGACGAGCTGCAGCTCTTCGACCGACTGAAAGGCGGCATTGCGCGGCCCGTAGCTGCGGTTCGCATAGGAGGCTGCGGTCGCGGACGGCGCGTCGCCCTCGCCGCGGCGGCCCTGGTGCCACGCGAGGATAGCGTCGGCAAGCTGCCGGGCCGCGTCCGACTCCAGCCCTGCGACAGTCAGCAGATCGCGCAAGGTCGCCAACCCGGTAGTGTTCAGGTCGATCTTGCCGGCTTCGTCCTCGATCCGCACCAGCACCTCGTGGCCGTCGAACGGCACCGTGATCGGCTTGCTATTGACCGGCCATTTCGCGGCGTCCGGTTCGAGCATCCCGAGGATGGTCAGGTTGATCGCCGCATCGGCGATCGCGTTCAGCGTGACGCGTTCTTCGCGGCCGACGCCGACCCGGGCATCGGCGCGGACCAGCTGCAGCACGCTCATGACGATGACGGCGACGATCGCCGACGCCCACAGCGCCGCGACGATCGCGATGCCGCGCTCGCGCCCTGCGCCCAGGCTCATTGCCGGCGCGCGACCGGTATGGTCGCCCGCAGCTTGCTGCGCAGCTCGGCGGTCAGCGCATCGCCTTCGTGACGGTTGCGGATGACGCGCGGGGTGATCAGGACCAGCAGCTCGGTGCGGTTCAGCGACTGGCTGCGGGCGCCGAAGAAAAGGCCGACCCCCGGCAGGTCCTCGAGCCACGGCAGGCCGTTCTTGGCGTTGTTGCGGGTGTCCCGGATGAGCCCGGCGAGCGCGATCGTCTGCCCGTCATTGACCGCCACCGAGCTCTTGACCCGCCGCTGCGCGATTGTAGGCGAATCGAGAGCGGAACTGTCGGTCTTGGCGGCGTTGCTGACCTCTTCGGAGATGTCGAGCAGGACGAGCCCGCCGGCATTCACGCGCGGCGTCACATTGAGAATGATGCCGGTGTCGCGATAATCGATCGAATTGACGGTCTGCGCCGTGTTGGTGAGCGTGCTGGTAGCGGATTGCGTTGCGATCGGCACCTGATCGCCGACCTGCAGACGAGCCGCGCCGTTGTTGCGCACCAAGAGGTTCGGCGACGACAGCACCCGCACGTTGGTGATCTTCGACAGCGCCTGCAACACGAAATTGTTGCCGCCCGAGGTGAAGGCAAGGTTGGCGCCCTGCAGGAACCCGAAGCCCGGGAACGTCGTGCCGAACGGCGCCGGCAGCGCCGTGCCGCCGGAGGGCTTCACATTGGGGCCGAAGATGCCGGTGAATTTTCCTGAGTTGAAGAAATACTGCAGCCCGTAGTTGAGATCGTCGGTCAGCGTCACCTCGGCGACGGTGGCTTCGATCATCACCTGCAGCGGCGTGATGTCGAGCTGCTGCAATGCCGCTTCAATCGGTGCGTAGTCGAGGGCGGAGCCGGTGATCACCAGGGCGTTGTTCACCTCGTCCGGCGTGACCCTGACCTCGGTCACCGGCGGTACCCGGCCGCCGCCGGCCAACGAAGCCGCGGCGGGCACCCCGGCGAGCGGCTCGTTGCGGTCCGCCGCACGCTCCGCCGGGCGCGCCGTCTCACCGCTCGGCGGCGTATTGGCGGATTTCGAGAGCAGCGCGTCGATCTGCGTCGGCGTCGCGGCGCCGCTGACCGGTGCGGCGGTTGCCGCCGTCGCCGGCCGCTCGGGGGGCGCGCCGCCGGCGCCGGTCTCGGCCTCGAGCCCGAGCGCCCTGCGCAGCACGCGGGCGAGGTCGGCGGCGCGGCCGTTCTGCACCCGGTAGACGAAGAGCTGCTGGTCGGCCCTGACGTCACCGCGGTCGAGCCGTTCCACCCAGCCGCGCACACGCTGCAGGTAGGCCGGCTGCATCGCGGTGACCAGTACCCCGTTCATCCGATCTATCGGCACCACCTTGACGGTGTCGGCAACCGGCTTGCCGGCGCTGTTGAGGAGGTTGTTGACCTCGGCTGCGACCTCCCTGGCGCGGCCGTGCTGCAACGGTAGCAGCGCGAAGGACATGCCGCGCAACGCGTCGACGTCGAATACCGCGACGTTGCCCATTACTGCGGCGACGTCCGGCGCCGCGCCGGAGACGACCAGCACGTTGCGGCTGGGGTCCGCCTTGGCGGTGGTGCCCGGCGGCAGCAGCGGCTCCAGCACCCGCTCAAGGTCGGATGCGGCGACGTATCGCGGCGTCACGACCCGCGTCACAAAGCCGGTCGTGCCGCCGATCGGCGCCTGCTTGTTGGCATTGGCGACCGGGACGGCGAGGTAGAGCCCGTCCCGGTCGATCAGCGCGACGCCGCTCAACTGCAGAGCGCTGGTGAGGACGTTGAGCACCGCCGTCCGCGGCACCGGCCTGCCGGTCTGCAAGGTCACCGTGCCTTGCACCGCCGGGTCGACGGCGTAAGGCAGATGCAGGAGATCACCGAGGACCGTCTTCAGCACGTCACGAACATCGACGGCGGCAAAATCGAGCGTCACATCGCTGCCGCTGACGACCGGCGCCCGCGCCGCCGCCGCGACCGCCGGCTTCACGAATTCGCCGGTTCCCTCGACGATCTCCGGTCTCGAGATGGCGCGGTTGGCGGCGCGGCGCGGGGTCAGCGATATGGGACCGTTCGGCGCCGCTGCCGCCGTCGCCGGTTCCGGCGCCGGCGCCAGAACGGCACTGACCGCATCCGGGATCAGGTCGACGGCGGCCGGGGCGCAGCCGCCGAGCCACGCCACCATCGCGAAGACCGCCAGCCGGATTGCGGATCCGCCGCGACGCGTGAGGATTCGGTACACGCTCGTCATTTCTGCATCTCGGAGGGCTTGCGGCGGACCATGTCAAACGTCGAGCCGCCGGCGGCAAAGTGGAGGCGATCCTCGGTGATGGCTTGCAGCTTCCAGCCCTCGAACTCCTGGCCCTCGGAAAGCGCCACGGTTTTCTTGTCCTGCGCCCGCACCAGGGCGGTGCGCAGCCCGTCGCTCAGCACGACGCCGACCAGGTGGTAGGATTCGAGCGCCGATGGCGCGACTTGCGCCGGAGGAGGCGGCTCCGGCGGCGGCGGCCGCCACGGCGTGCGGCTCGGATAGAACAGCGGCCGCGCGGCAATCCCCGGATAATTCACATTGCGCGCGGCAATCGGTTCGCTCGCCGGCTCGGCCGCGTCTCGGCTGGCGAGCCGGTCGGCGGCGGGCTCGGGGCCCCGGAACTGCGCCGGCGACGCGGTCAGCATGAAGACGGCAGCAACAGCCGCCACGACGACAACAACGGTGCGCCAGCCGAAAGCTCCCAGCTGCAGCAGCCGCCGGCGCCGGCCGATCATGGCGCCGTCTTCCGCATGAAAGCGCTGATCTCGAAATCGAGGGTCAGCATCGGCTGCTTCTCGGCGCTGAACTGCGCCGGCCCCGCGATCTGCAGGCTGTCGACGAACATCGGCGGGCGCGATGTTTCCACTGCCGCCAGCGTCTGCTGCAGCGTATCGAGCGTGCCGTCGACGCTGAGCCGGACCTTGATCGTCTGCAGCTCGTTGTCGCTCGCGCTGGCGCTGTTGGCGCTATTGGCGATGCTTTTGACGGTTCCGCCGCTGTTGGCCACCACCTGCCGCAGCTGCTCCTGCAGCGCCGCGGCGATTGCGGCGTCGCTGGCGCCGGTCCACAGGCCGCCGGCGGCATCGAGCTGCGCCTTCGCTGCGGCGGTGCGGCGTTCCAGCTCGGGGATGCGGGCCACCGTCGCATGCAGGTAGGCCAGCCGTTCCTGCAGCGCGTCGATCCGGCTCTGCCGCTCGGTGGCCATGCCGATAACGGGCGACAGGATCGCGTACCAACCGACCAGCAGCACGCACAGCAGGATCGCGACGGCGAGGATGCGGCTTAAGGGCGGTCTCAGCCAGTCGCTCACGGCGATTTCGCCCCCGTCCCTGCCGCCGCCTCGAAGGAGAGGTCGAAGCGCTGCCCCTTGCCGTCGGGCGACAGGGTGGTCGGCGAGCGGAAACCGACGTTCTTGAACGCATCCGACTTGTCGATGCCGAGGACCAGGTCGGTGACGTTCGCCGAATAGCCGATGATTTCGATATTGCCCTTGAGCAGGGTCAGTTGGGCGACCCAGGCCGAGTCCGGGATCGCCGTCGTCAGCTGGTCGAGCAGCGCCAAGGGCGACGGCTCCTTGAGCCGAGCATGCAGCAGCGCCAGCGCGTTCTGGGCTTCGGTCTGCTGCCGCACTTGCTCACGCACCGCCGTCGCCGCCTTGGTGGCTTGCGCGACTTCCGCCTCCAGCTCGTCCTGCGCCTCGTCAAGCCGATAGACAGAGGTCCCGTAGGCGATGACGATCAGGAGGGCGGCGGCCAGCTCCAGGCCGCGCTTCAGCCGCCGGCTGCGGCGCGACTGCTCCGCCCCTGCCGCTCGCCACAGCACCATCGGCGGCTCGACCGCGGCGCCATCACCGGCCGCGACAGCGAGGCGCGGGACCAGCCCCAACGACGTTGCCAGCGCCACCGCCTCCTCGATGCTGGCGCGCGTCACGCACGCCAGCTCGACATTGAGCGTCTTGGCGGCCGGCGAGCGGGAGCGGACGCGGCATTCAAAATACACCGCCTCCGGCGGCAGCGGCACCAGCCGGTCAAGCTGATGCTCCACGATCTGGCGCAGCGAGCGCTCGGCGGCGAGTGGCAACGTCACGCTCGAGCGCAGCAGCAGCGACGGGTCGAGCCGGACGACGACATCGTCGCCGGTGCGGCGGGCGCGCAGCGCCGACTGGACGCGGTCGCGCGCCTCGGGCGAGTCGAGACCGTCTAGCGGCAGCCGATCTGCCGCCTCGGCGCTCCGGTTCGGCAGCTCAAGCGCTGCGCCGTTCGCGGAAAATTCGAGGATTGCCGGCCGTCCGCCGCCATACTCGCCGAGCCTCCCCGGCAGCAGGGCACGCAGCTCGGCGAGCCACCAGGCGACGGCGCGCCGCAGCGCGTCGGCGTCGGGAAGGCGCATCTGCGTGCTCAGCGCCATCCTCAGGGCACTCGCCGGCAGCCGCCGCGCGCGGCGTCCTCGACGCACCCGGCATTGCCGCTTATCCGCGTCGCGATGACGAATTCCGGCCACTTGCGGAATGCCGCGCCGTCGCGCTCGATGACGACGCGCACCAGTTCCGGCAGGCGGTCGCGGCCCACCCATTGCTCGAGCCACATCGCGGCTTCGCCCGGCGCCGGCTGCCCGAAATAGGCGAACCACAGCGCCCCGACATGGTCGAGCACCATCGTCCCGGCTGGCGCTGCCCCGGTGGCCGGTGCATCCGGGCGCCAGCTGAGGAACAGCGCGCGCGATTTTCCCGAACGCGCCAGGTAGAAATGCTCCTGCACCCACGGGCCGTTGCCGAGGCTGCCGGGCTGCGCCGCCACCAGGCTGAGGCTGTCCTTGCCGCCGGTGAAGGTGATCGTCATATCCGCCGGGTCGGCCGTCGCGAACGCGGGATGCGCTTGCGCGATCGTGCGGCGCAGCAGCGCTTCGACCGCCTCCATATCGTGGACCTCGCCGGTCTGCCGCTCGGCGGCGTTCCAGGCGCGGCCGCTGAAATGCGTGCCGGTGGCGATCAGGGTGGCGAGCATCGCGAGCAGCGTCACGCCGATCAGCACCTCGATCAGTGTGAAGCCGCGCTCGGCGTCGTCGCGGCGCCTCATGTGCCGCCGCTCCGCCGGGCGAGGCGCAGCGTCGTCAGCTGGATCTCGCGCCGGTTGCGCTGTTCCTGCCAGTGCACGCTGACCCGCACGACGTACCCGACCAGCGGATTGGTCTCTGCGGTCGCCGCCGGATAGGGCGCCGTCTGCACCACCCAGGCGAAGCCGTCGCGCGTGCTGCCGCTCTGGTCGGCGGCGCCGAGCGCGATGTCGTGCCCGATCCGGTCGAGCATCGATTCCGCCAACAACAGCGCCTTCGCCGAATTGTGGTCCTTGCGGAGCCGGTCGAAGCCGCCCGACAGCGCATGGAAGGCCATCCCGAACGCCATCGCCGCGATCGCCAGCGCGACCACCACCTCGACCAGCATGAAGCCGGCGGACGGGCCGGCGGCGCCGGCATTCCCGCCCCTATTCATCGCGCTGCACCCGTCCGGTCAGCCAGTCGATCGCGACGACGTTGCGGCTGTCGCCGTGACGCAGCACGATGCGCGCCTCCTCCGCCGTGCCGTCCGCCCGGAAGCGCAGGTGGACGAG
>JBLMXS010000243.1:0-2733 GCA_050257895.1 Thiohalocapsa sp. | reverse complement strand
CCTCCTTGACCTGCCAATAATCCTCCTTGTTGCGCATCTCGCTCGGCTTCTTGCCCTCGACGATGATGACCTGCCGCACCAGCTGGTGGTCGGCGGCGCGGAAATGCACGTCGCCAACCGTCGAGTGGATGGTTTCGCCCTTCTCGTAGGTCTTGATCACGTCCGGCGGATAGAAGCTGCCGGCCTGCTCGCACATATGGGCCCACATCGCGAACTGCATGTACGCGTTGTTGGCGCCCCACTCGGGCTTGTAGCCGTATTTCTTGTCGAACGCCGCCACGAACATCTTCGCCAGCGGATACTTGTCCTCCAGCGTCCACCAGAAATCGGTGGCCGCCAACACGCCCTCCATGATCTCCGGACCGACCTCTTTGGCCAGGAACGGCACCTGATACGGGATCACCAGCTTCATCTTCTTGAAGATCCCGAACTGGTTCGCCTGCTGGATCGACAGCACGGCGTCATGGCCCCAGTTGATGTTGAGCAGGTAATCGGCGCCGGAATTGGCGATGTTGAGCAGGTAGGAGCTGTAATCGGGCGCCCCCAGCGGCGCGACCTGGTTGGTGACCATCGTCCAGCCGCCGTTCTTCGACAGGTAGTCCTGCATCGATTTCTGGACGGTGTGGCCGTAAGTGTAGTCCGGCGTCAGATAAGCCGCCTTCTTGTTCTTGCCGTAGGCCTTCAGCATGACCGGGCCGAGGGCGGCAGCGGCGGTCTGGCCGTAGAAGCACTGGCGGAAGCTGTAGCGGACGCAGTCCTTGCCGGTGGTGTCGTTGGAGCCGGAAATGGCGACGAGGTAGAGCACCTTGTCGCGCTGCGCCAGCTTGTTGAGCGCCACCGCAACGGCGCTCGAGGTCGAGCCGGTCATCGCGATGATCTTGTTCTCGCTAATGAAGCGCGACTGCTCCTGCACCGCCGTGTTCGGCTTCGCCTCCGAATCGGCGACCACGACCTTGACCTGCTTGCCGAGCACGCCTTTCGTCGTCTTCGGCGAGATCTGTTTGATCAGCGGGTCGCCGCTGTTGATGTGCTCGACCGCGAGCTGCATGCCTTTCAGCTCGTCCTCGCCCTGCGCCGCATAGGTGCCGGTGCGCGGCACGGTGATGCCGATGAAGACCGAGTCTCCCTGCGTGCCGGCAGGCCAAGTCCCGATCGGCGGCTTGTCGGCGGCGCGCGCGAGGCGCGGCAGCGCCGCAGCGGCGATCAGCGAACTGCCGGCCACGAGCACGCGGCGCCGGGTGGGTCGGGTCGTCTTATTCGGGTACATGCGTTTGCCACCCCCTTGCGATTGCGTTCCTTTGTGGGCGCGGGTTTTTAGACTCGCGATTCCACAAGCTCAACCTACTCTAATACCGGGGGCTACCCCACCTAATTGCGCACCCTGCATGCGAAGGGACGATGCCGATGCCACCGTTGGTTCTCTCGTCGGACTCGCACGTGTTCGAACCGCCGGATCTGTGGCTCACCCGCATCGATCGGGAGTACCGCAATCGGGCCCCGCGCATCGAGCGGATCGGCGGCGCCGACCGGATCGTCGTCGAGGCCGATCAGGTGCTGTCCGGGATCGGCCTCATCTCGAACGCCGGCGCGCGCTTCGCAGCGCCGGAGACGATCTCGGCCGAGGGGCGCTTCGAAGACGTGCAGCGCGGCGGCTACGACCCCCAGCAACATTTAGAGGACATGGCGCTCGACGGGGTGGCCGGCGAAGTCCTTTATCCCTCGCAGGGCCTCTTCTACTTCAAGGTGGCGGACCCGCTGTTGATGTCGGCGATCTTTCGCGCCTACAACGACTGGCTCGCCGAGTTCTGCCGTAGCGATCCGGCCCGCCTCAAGGGCATCGCGATGATCAACCTCGACGACGTCGCGGACGCGATCAAGGAGCTGGAGCGCGCCGCCCGCCTCGGCCTCTGCGGCGCGATGATCACCGAGTATCCGCTCGAAGACCGCCGCTACGACCACGCCGAGTACGAGAATTTCTGGGCCGCTGCCGCGGCGCTCGACATGCCGCTGAGTCTGCACACGGCAACGCGGCGGCAGGGCAAGATCCGCGGCGCCGGCGACAAGACGCTGCGCGACGCCAGCAGCCGCGCGACGAAGGCGTTCTATCCGGCGCTGTCGCTGTGCGACATGATCTTCTCCGGCGTCTTCGAGCGCCATCCCCGGCTCATCCTGGCGATCGTCGAGTTCGAGCTGGCGTGGGCGCCGCACCTGCTGTCGACGATGGACTACACCTATCGCGAGCGCCACGGCGAGGCGATCTACCGGTTCAACAACGCGATGCTGCCGAGCGACTTTTTCCGCCGCAACGTGGTCCTGAGCTTCCAGGAGGACGCGATCGGCATTCGCCTGCGCGACGTCATCGGCGTCGACAGCATGATGTGGGGCTCGGACTATCCGCATAGCGAGTCGACGTTTCCCCAGTCGCGCAAGATTTTGGCAGAGATCCTCGCCGGGGTGCCGGATGACGAACAGGCCAAGATCGCCGGCAGCAACACCGCCCGCGTCTACGGCTTCGACGCGGCGCGGTTGACCTCCCCCGCCTGACGAGGTGGCGGCGACCGAGTTGAGACACCAGACGCCGTGCCGGTAGTGGGTCAGACCCACTACCGCCGTGCGCTCGCCCTCCATATCAAGATCTGTAACAGGATCAATGAGGCGCCTCCCCTTGAGGTCCGGTGGCGGCGGCTGTGCGCCGGAACCGGCCATTCGATGCCCACATCCAACTATTGACGC
>JBLMXS010000242.1:0-4566 GCA_050257895.1 Thiohalocapsa sp. | reverse complement strand
GCTCCCCCTGGCCAAGGAGAAACTCATGGCGGCATGACGACAGACAACAGCTACAAAGGCTCAGACAACCAACACCGCCTGTAAGGTCAAGTGTTAGCTAATACACCACGGTGCAGCGCATCTGGCGCGCCTTCGGCTTGCAGCCGCATCGCCTGGAGAGTTTCAAACTCTCCGCCGATCCTGATTTCGTCGCCAAGAGCCTGCCCCTGGCCTGAACAGGGGTGCGTGATGTGGTCGGCCTCTATCTAGCGCCGCCGGCCAACACCCTGGTCCTGTGCGTCGACGAGAAGTCGCAGATCCAGGCACTCGACCGCAGCCAGCGGATGCTGCCGATGCGCCCCGGCCAGGCGGCGCGGCGCAGCCACGACTACACCCGCCACGGCACGACCTCGCTGTTCGCCGCCCTCGACATCGCCACCGGCCGGGTGATCAGCAAGCGCTTCCCGCGCGATCGCGCCACCGAGTTCCGCAAATTCCTCGACACGATCGAGGCCAATGTGCCGGCCGACCTCGAGGTGCACCTCGTCATGAGGACAACTACGCCACCCACAAGACGCCGCTGATCCGCAACTGGCTGGCCCGCCGGCCCCGCTGGCAGGTGCATCTGACCCCCACCAGTTCATCCTGGCTAAACCAGGCCAAGCAGTTCTTCGCGTTGCTCACCGAGCGGCAAATCAGGCGCGGTATTCACCGCAGCCTCGACTCGTTGCACGCCGCCATCGACGCGTTCATTGCCAGCCACAACGCCGATCCAAAACCCTTCCGCTGGACCAAGTCAGCCGACGATATTCTCGCCTCAATCGAGCGCTTCTGCCTCTACAATGCTCCCGCCAAAGCGTGATGCTGCGAATTTCTGGTCCAGGACACTAGGTCGGGCTCAGACGAAGCGGGTGTCGGCGGCCATGCCGAACAGGTGCTTACCGACCGTCTCGAAATGGCTGACGCGGCCCTGCAGGTGCTGCGACACGGTGTGGGCGTCGCGGAAGCGGCGCTCGAACGGGTTGCCCTCGAAGATCGCCGTGGTCCCGGCCATCTCGTAGAGCTGATTGACGACCGCAGTGGCCCGACGGATCGCCGCGGTGCCGGCGGCGCGGATCTTCATCCGGTCGTCGAGCGTGAGGCCGCCGTCGCACAGCGCCTCCCTCTCGACCCGCCGCAATGTCTCGATCAGGTAGACCCGCGCGCCTTCGAGCTCGGTGTCGTTCTCGGCCGCGGCGGCCTGCACGAGGGCGCTGGCGGCGAGCGGATCGCGCTCCCACCGCGCCACCTTGCGCCGGGCCAGTTCGATAAAGGCGTCGAGCATCCCGCGGGCATTGCCGAGCGCCACCGCCGCAAAGCCGGCGGCGTAAAGGCTGCTGGCGCCGAACCGGTAGGGCGTCGCCCCCTGCCGCTGCGCCGCGCCCGGCCATCGCTGCAGCGTCAGGATCGTCAATTCCTCGGGGACGAACAGATCGTCCAGCGTGTACATGTCGCTGCCGGTGCCGCGCAGCCCTAAGACGTGCCACTCGTCGGCGATGCGCGCCGCCGATTTGGGGAAGAGCACGGTGCGCTCGCAGGGCTGGCCGTCGTCGCCGAGAAGCGGGGTGCCGTCCTGCGCGACGACCGGGCAGTGCCCGCCGAGCCAGCTGGCGTGATGACAGCCGCTGCCGAATTCCCAATGACCGCTGACGCGGTAGCCGCCGGCCACCTTGACCGCCTTGGCGTCGGGGGTCGAGCCCCAGGCGAGCGCGGCGCCCCGTTCCCCAAAAATCTGCCGCGCGATCGCCGGCGCCAGATAGACCGAGGCGATCGAGCAGACATTCTGCTGGCACAGGCACCAGGCCGTGCTGGCGTCGGCGCGCGCGACGGTCTCGACCATCGCGACAAAGACCGACGGCGCCGCCTCGCCGCCGCCGAGCCAATCCGGCATCATCAGCCGGAACAGCCCCTCATCGTGCAGCGCGGCGACGACCTCGTCGGCCAGCTGGCGGCCGGCCTCGGTGCGCGGCGCCGCCTCGGCGATCAGCGGCTGCAGGGCGCGGGCCCGCGCCACGTAGTCGATCTCGGCGTCGATCTCTGCCGCATCCGCGGCTCCATCCCGCACCAGGGCCGGCGCTTGTGTCGGCGCCATCGTGGCTAGGCTCAGCTCGCTGGTCATGTCGCACCCCTGCCTTGCTCTCGACACCAGCGAACACCCGCAGGTCGAGGGCTCCATTGATCTGAATCAACGAGCGGTGTTCCCGCCACCCCTACCTTTCCGTCGACCGAATTACGGACCGCCGCGCTGCCGGCGGTCCACCACAAGGAGCAGGCCATGGAATTCGGCGTCTTTCATGAATTCCCGGTGTCGCACGGCATCAGCGAGAGCGCGGCGTTCGACCTCTCGTTCGAAGAGGTCGACGCGGCCGAGCGCTGGGGACTCGACGTCATGTGGCTGGCCGAACTGCACGCCGCCCCGACCCGTTCGGTGGCGTCGGCGCCGCTCAACATCGCGACGGCGATCGCGACCCGCACGAACCGGATGAAGATCGGCACGGCGGTGCAGGTGCTGCCGCTGTGCCATCCGCTGCGCATCGCCGAGGAGGCGGCGACGGTCGACCAGATCAGCCACGGCCGGCTGATCTTCGGGGTCGGCCGCAGCGGCTTTCCACGCACCTACCAGGCCTATGGCATTCCCTACGAAGAGAGCCGCGAGCGCTTCGCCGAGACGCTGGAGATCCTGCGCCGGGCGTGGAGCGAGGTCAGCTTCTCCTACGAGGGCCGCTTCTATTCGTTCCACAACGTCCACCTCGTGCCGAAGCCGTACCAGAAGCCCCATCCCGAATTGCGCATTGCGGTGAACAGCCCGGACACCTTTCCGGCGATCGGCGCGCAGGGCTACCCGATCTTCGCGGCGGTGCGCATCGGCTCCCTATCCGAGCTGCGTCCCAACATCGACGCCTACCGCGCCGCGTGGCGAGAGGCGGGCCACGCCGGCCAGGGCAAGGTCTACCTGCGCCTGCCGGTCTACGTTGCGGATACCGACGAACGGGCGCGCGAGGAGGCCGAGGAGAGCGTCATGCATTTCTATCGCTGGCTCGGCGACCAGCTCGAGGCGTCGGCCTCGCAGGCCGGCGCGCGCGCGATCGAGCAGCGCGCCGAGCGCGGCCAGCGGCTGCAGACACTGACCTACGCCGAGGCGCTGCGCGACAAGATCGTGGTCGGCGGGCCGCAGCTGGTGACGGAGCGGCTACTTGCGCTGCGCGACGAATTGGGGCTCGACGGCATCCTGGCCGAGATCAATTGCGGCAGCCTGATCCCGCACGAGAAGGTCATGCGCGCGCTGAAGCTGCTGTGCCAGGAAGTGATGCCGGCATTCCGCTGAACGGGAGGATTATGCAATGCCGGAAGAGGAGCGCAGGGAGGCCAACGCGGCGCCCTGTTCGCTGCATCAGGCCTGCCATCGCGCCGGTCTCGACCGCGACGGTAAGCGCTGCCCGTCCTGCCCGATCCGCGACCTCTGCCAGAGCGAGTTGCGCTGGCTGGTGCCGACGCCGCCCGAGCCCCGATTGCGCCCTCTGTCGCCGATCCGGATGGTCGCGCTGGCGTCGTCCGCTTCCCGCGAGGGGTCGGCCATATCGCCGCGACATGCGCGGCGCCATGCGGACTCGCCGCAGGACCATCACGAAATCGCGACCCGGCGCAACATACGGTCATCAGGCGTTTAGCTTAAGGAGCTTGCTGCCACGTTCACCCGGCGGCGGAACAGTTGTTGATGTTGTCGCGCGCGGAGGGAGGCAATGCCTGATTGGGCCGCGTTACGGCTGACGGCGGGGCCGTCGATGCTGGCGGTGCTGCGGATCATCGTCGGTCTCTTGTTTCTCGAGCACGGCACGCAGAAGATCTTCAACTTCCCGGCGCGCACGCCGCCTCGCGCATACGAACTGCTTACGCTGGTCCCCGGTCTTGCTGGCGCGCTCGAGCTGGCCGGCGGCATCCTGATTGTCCTCGGCCTGTTCACCCGCCCCGTCGCCTTCATCCTGTCGGGCGAGATGGCGTTCGCTTATTTTCATGTCGCATGCGCCGCGCGGCTTCTTCCCGATCGGCAACGGCGGCGAGCTGGCGATCGTCTACTGCTTCGTCTTCCTCTATTTCTTCGTCGTCGGCGCCGGCGCTTGGAGCCTCGACCAGCTGCGCCTGCGGCAGCGCCAGAGCGCGCTGCCCGCCGCCAACCGCGCCTGACGCAGCGCGTCCTGTCACCTCCCCCCGGCGAAAACCGCCGGCGGCGCTGCCCGATCCTGTTGCACCCCGCGTTGCACCCCGCCCGGGGCTTCGCTATCTGTTGCGGATGCCGCCGGCGCGGCATCCGGAGGGGTGGCCGAGTGGTCTAAGGCGCACGCCTGGAGAGCGTGTATGGGGGCAACTCCATCGTGGGTTCGAATCCCACTCCCTCCGCCAGTTCACAAGGTTTTCCGCGACGTTATGCGGTCTCTGAAGAACGAACCTATCCGTCTACGTGCACGGAAACCGCGGTTGCAATAGGACGGTGACGAACAGCAATCCAAAGCCGAATGAACCTCGCACTCTTTTTCCCGGAACCGCCATCGC
>JBLMXS010000241.1:0-3776 GCA_050257895.1 Thiohalocapsa sp. | reverse complement strand
GCTGCAGCTGTCCACTATCGAGCTGGCGGAGGTCATCGCGACCGAGATCGAGCAGAACACGCGGCTCGAGCCGGGCGAGCGCGACGTTGACGCCCCGCCGGCGAGCGACGGCGACCGGTTGAAGGGATCTGTCGAAGCCGCCCCGCCGGCGCTGCCGGAAGCGCTGAGCGAGGCGCATGAGGGCGATATCGCCGGCGACGCCGCCGACTATTGGTGTGACGCCGGCGGCGAGGACGGCGACGGCTCGATCGACCGCGGCGGCGACATTCAGCCGTGGCAGACGCGCGGCGGCGGAAGCGGCTTCAATGACGATGACATGCGCGGGGTCGAGCTGGCGGCCGCGCGCCCGCAAACATTGCGCGAGCATCTGATCGGGCAGATCGGCGCCGACTTGCCGGACATCGGCGACCGCGCCATCGCCTTCTACCTGCTCGACCAGCTCGACGAGGCGGGCTATCTGCGGGCCGAGCTCGACGACGCGGCGGCGCGCCTCGGCTGCCCGCGCGAGCGGGCGGAACGCGTGCTGGCGCGGCTGCAGGAATTCGATCCGCCCGGCGTCTTCGCGCGCGACCTGGCGGAATGCCTGGCCTTGCAATTGCGCGACCGCGACCGGCTCGACCCGGCGATGCAGAAGCTGCTCGCTAACCTGCCGCTGCTGGCCGCGCGCAACGTCCCAGCGCTGATCCGGATCTGCGGCATCGATCACGAGGATCTCGCCGACATGGTCGCCGAGATCAAATCGCTCGACCCGCGCCCCGGCCACGCCTTCGACCCGCCGCTGGCGCAACCAGTCGTCCCCGACATCATTATGCGGCCGCAGCCGCAGGGTGACTGGCTGATCGAGCTGAACGCCGACACGCTGCCGCGGGTCCTCGTCAACCACCGCTATTACGCGCGGATCAGCGGCGGCGCCCGCAGCAAGACCGAGCGCGACTATCTGAGCGAGCGGCTGCAGGCGGCCAACTGGCTGGTCCGCTCATTGCATCAACGGGCGACGACGATCCTCAAGGTGGCGGGCGAGATCGTGCGACAGCAGGACGGGTTTTTCCGCCACGGCGTGCACGCGCTTCGCCCGTTGATCTTGCGCGACATCGCCGACGCGATTGGCATGCACGAGAGCACCGTCAGCCGCGTAACCAGCAACAAATACATCGCGACGCCGCGCGGCCTGTTCGAGCTGAAATATTTCTTCACCTCGTCGATCGGCGCCTCGCGCGGCGGCGAGTCGCATTCCGCCGAGTCGGTGCGCTTTCGCATCCGCGGCCTGATCGACGGCGAGGCCTCGCACGATACGCTGTCGGACGAGCGCATCGTCGAGCTGCTGCAGCAGGAAGGCGTCGACATTGCCCGCCGCACCGTCGCCAAGTACCGCGAGGCGATGCGCATCCCTTCGTCGGTGCAGCGGCGCCGCGAAAAGACGCTGGCGCTGTGACGGGGCCTGTCGGCGCCATGCTCGACCAGCCTCTGCTTGATCGGATTGGCGGCGATGCCTATGTCGCAGCTACCAATGCCGTCAGCGTTGCGCGACAGCGGCATCCTGCGGGCTGCGGCGGCGTTGATGCTGTCGGACGCCCCTATCACCGATCCCCGACCACCGACCACCGACAATGGCGCCTGAGCGGTTCTGATGCAGATTGCTGAGCTTCTGACGCCGCGCGGCATCGTCCCGCAGTTGCGGGTCGGCAACAAGAAGGCGGTGCTGCAGGAGATCGCCAAGCGCGGCGCGACGATGACCGGCATCGCCGAGCGGGCGGTCTACGAGGCGCTGCTCGAGCGCGAGCGGCTCGGCACCACCGGCATCGGCCACGGCGTCGCGCTGCCGCACGCCAAACTGCCGGAACTGGCGCAGCTCCACGGGCTGTTCTTGCGGCTCGATCGGCCGGTGGCGTTCGAGGCAATCGATGACCAGCCGGTTGATCTGGTGTTCGCGCTGCTGGCGCCGGCGGAGGCCGGGGCCGAGCATTTGCGGGCGTTGGCGCGCGTCTCGCGCCTGCTGCGCGACGCCGCGATCTGTCAGAAGCTGCGCGGTACCGACAGCGCCGACGCGCTCTTCGCGCTGTTGGCCGACCGCAGCGAAAGCCGCGTCGCCTGACCCGAGGTCCTGACCGAACGCAAACGACGGCCCCCGCAGTCACGCCGTCGCATAGAGCTCGGGCGGCAGCACCGGCGCGGCGCGGTTGCGCGCGCTGAGATAGGCTTGCCAGAACAGGCAGGCGGCCACCGAGCGCCACGGCCGCCACGCCTCGCCCAGCTGCCGCAGCGCCGGCTCGCTCGGCCGCTCCGCCAGCCCCAGGCACTCGGCGACCCCGAGCTGCAGGCCGAGATCGGCGGCCGGCCAGACATCGGCGCGGCCGAGCGCAAAGATCAGGTAGATCTCGGCGCTCCACCTCCCGATCCCCTTGAGTGCCACCAGCGCCGCGAACGCCGCCTCGTCGGGGCTGGCGAGAAGCGCCGCGAAGTCGAGGCGCCCTTCGGCCACCGCCAAGGCCAGGCCGCGCGCATATCCCATCTTCTGGCGGCTGAAGCCGCAGCGCCGCAGCGTCGCATCGTCGAGCGCAAGGAACGGCTCGGGTGCGAGGGGCTGGCACAGCCCCGCAAGCCGCCGGTGCATCGCCGCCGCCGCGTCGATCGACACCTGCTGCTCGAGGATGATGTGCAACAGCGTCGCAAAGCCGTTGCGGCGGCGGCGGAAGCGCGGCACGCCAGCCCGCTCGATGATGCCCGCGAAAAGCGACTCTGCTGCCAGCGCCGCAATCCCCTCTTCCAGTCCTTCGGGGGCATAGAGCTCGGCGACCGCGGTCAACCCCACAAGGCGGGCTCCGGCGGGTAGACCGTGCTGCCGTCGTAGCGCAGTCCGGGGACCCGGTCGGCGGCCAGCAGCAGCGGCGCGTCGAGGTCGACGAACTGCGCCCGCTGCGCCACCAGCAATGCCGGCGCCATCGCCAGCGACGTGCCGACCATGCAGCCGACCATGACCTTGAAGCCGCGCGCCGCTGCCGCCTCGGCCAAGGCCAGCGCCTCGGTCAACCCACCCGCTTTGTCGAGCTTGATGTTGACGGCGTCGTATTTGCCGGCGAGCCGCTCGAGATCGGCCCGCGTATGGCACGATTCGTCGGCGCACACCGGGATCGCGCGCGGCACCCGCGCCAGCGCGCTGTCGTCCTCCGCCGGCAAGGGCTGCTCGATCAGTTCGACGCCGAACTCGGCCAGTGCCGGCATCACCCGGACGAGGTCGCGCTCGTCCCAGCCCTCGTTGGCGTCGACGATCAGCCGCGCCGCCGGCGCCGCCCGCCGCACCGCCCGCACCCGTTCGACATCGCCGTCGCCGCCGAGCTTCAGCTTCAACAGCGGCCGCTGGCGCTGCGCCAGCGCCATCTCGCCCATGCGCTCGGGCGTGTCGAGGCTCAGCGTATAGGCGGTGACGACCGGCTTCAGCGCCCCGATCCCGGCCATGTGGGCGACGCGGCGATCGTCGCGCTGCGCGTCGAGATGCCAGAAGGCGCAGTCAAGCGCATTGCGGGCCGCCCCGGGGGCCATCGCCCGCTGCAATTCATGACGGTCGAGACCGGAGAATACCGCCCCCTTCATCGCCTCGAGCTGCGCGACGACGCTGTCGACGCTCTCGCCATAGCGCGGGTAGGGGACGCATTCGCCGCGGCCGCGGAATTCGCCGTCGAACACCTCGGCGACGACGACCTCGGCGCTGGTCTTGCTGCCGCGCGAGATCGCGAACGGCTGCGCCAAGGGCCAGCTCCGGCGCGCGACGCTAAGGCGCT
>JBLMXS010000240.1:0-2701 GCA_050257895.1 Thiohalocapsa sp. | reverse complement strand
CTACGACTACACCACCGCGCCGCCCTGCGCGGCGGCGAAGGCGAGTTCCGGCGTCGTGCGGCCGAGCGGCTTTGCCGCCTGCGACAGCGCGCACGGCAGGAACCGGCCGCTGCCGCGCTCGGCGACGAGACGGCCGTCATCGACGACGATGCGGCCGCGCGACAGCACCGTCATCGGCCAGCCGGTCAGCCGCATCCCCTCGTACGGCGTATAGCCGACCTGGTCGTGGAGCATGCCGGCGGTGACGGTGGTCTGGCGCGCCGGATCCCAGATCGCGATGTCGGCGTCGCTGCCGACCGCGATCGTCCCCTTCTTCGGATAGAGCCCGTAGAGCTTGGCGTGGTTGGTGGCGGTCAGCGCGACAAAGCGGTTGAGGTCGAGCCGGCCCCTGCCGACCCCCTCGGAAAACAGGAGCGGCGCGCGCAATTCGATGCCGGGGATGCCGTTGGCGGTGTCCTTGAAGGTGGTCTTGTCGCCCTTCGGCAGTTTGCCGGTCTCGTCGTAGCGGTAGGGGGCATGGTCGGACGAGAGCACCTGGAACGTGCCGTTGGCGAGGCCGCGCCACACTGCCTCCTGCGCCGCATGGTCGCGCGGCGGCGGCGAGCAGCAGAATTTGGTGGCTTCGAGATCCATGCCGATGTCGTCGGCGGTCAGGAACAGATATTGCGGGCAGGTCTCGCCGTAGATCTTGAGCCCCTTGGTCTGCGCGTCGCGGATGACGTCGATCGCCTCGATCGCCGAGACGTGCACGATCAGCATCGGCACGTCGAGCAGCTCGGCCATGGCGACGGCCCTGTTGGTCGCCTCGCCCTCGGCGATGCGGGCATGCGAGACGGCGTGATAGCGCGGCTGCGTCAGGCCGTGGGCCAAGAGCCGGTCGGCCAGCCACGCTATCATGTCGTGGTTCTCGGCGTGCACCATCATGAAGGCGCCCTCGCGCCTTGCCAGGGCCATGATGTCGAGCATCTGGCGGTCGTTGAGGCGCAACAAATCGTAGGTCATGTAGACCTTGAACGAGGTGTAGCCGTCGCGGATCAGCGCCGGCAGTTCCTGCCCCAGCACCTGCTCGGTCGGGTCCGTGATGATCAGGTGGAAGGCGTAGTCGATGACCGCCTTCGGGCCGGCCGCCGCATGGTAGTCGGTGACGACTTGGCGCAACGACATGCCACGGTGCTGCGCCGCGAACGGGATCACCGTCGTCGTGCCGCCGAACGCCGCCGCCACGGTGCCGCTGTAGAAATCGTCGGCGCACATGACGCCAGCCGAGGACAGCTGCTCGATATGGCAGTGGCTGTCGACGGCGCCGGGCACCACCAGCTTTCCGGTGGCGTCGATCTCGCGCCCGGCCCCGGCGAGGCCGCGCCCGAGCGCCACGATGACGCCGTCCTTGACGCCGACGTCGCAGTCCATCGTGTCGGCGGCGGTCGCCACCGTGCCGTTGCGGATGACGAGATCGTAATCGGGCATCGCTTTCTCCATTGCACGCAGCCCCTCAGCCCGGCCCTCTCCGCAAGCGGGGAGACGGAGGGGCCTAGCGCCGCCATGGGAGGGTGAGGGGCTGCCGGTGGAGGAACTTATGACGTGCGCGTCTTAGCGGCAAACCATTGCTCCGCGGCCGGCAATGATGACAGATTGTCGGCATTTCGATGACGATCTCGGGACAGCCCGATGTCCTTGATTACAGCCACGTTGAATAGGGCGGTGACGCCAGAGCGGCGGGCGATGGGGGTCGCCTGCGGCGCCCATATGCTGCATGACGGCTGCACCGACCTGCTTTACGTGCTGCTGCCGCTGTGGCAGGCGGAATTCGGTCTCGGTTACGCCGAGATCGGCCTGCTACGAGCGCTCTATACCGGCGCGATGGCCAGTTTCCAGATGCCGGCCGGGGCGCTTGGCGGCCGCATCGGCGGGCCCTTGGTGCTGGGCCTCGGCACCGCGCTGGTCGGCGTCGGCTATCTCACCGCCGGCGCAAGCGTGGGCTTTGCGATGCTGGTCATGGCGCTGGTGATCGGCGGCGTCGGCGCCAGCGTGCAGCATCCAATCGCGGCCCACCTGGTGGCACAAGCCTACGCCGGCAGGCGCTCGCGCAGCGCCTTGGCGGCCTACAATTTTTCCGGCGATCTCGGCAAGATGGCGTTTCCGGCACTGGCCGCCGGGCTGTTGACCTTGCTGTCGTGGCGGCAGACGACGAGCCTCCTCGGCGTCATGGCGTTGGCCGGCGCGGCGTTGATCCTGACGCTGCGCGGGCTTCCCGGCGCCGGCGACACGCCGGTGGCGGAGCGCGAGGATCGGGCCCATGCCGCGGGCGGCGATGGCACGGGCTTCCCGCTGCTGCTGGCGATCGCGATGATCGACAGCGCGACCCGCATGGGCTTTCTGACCTTCCTGCCGTTCCTGCTGAAGATGAAGGGGGCCGACCTGCCATTGGTCGGCATCGGGCTGACCCTGGTGTTCAGCGGCGGCGCCGCCGGCAAGCTGGTGTGCGGCTGGCTCGGGGTGCGGCTCGGCATGGTGCGCGCGACGTTCCTGACCGAGGGGATGACGGCGGCCGGAATCCTGTTGCTGCTGCCGTTGCCGCTATTGCCGGGGTTGGCGGTGCTGCCGCTGATCGGCATCGCCCTCAACGGCACCTCGTCGGTGATCTACGGCACGGTGCCCGAACTGGTCGCGCCGGAGCGGCGGCAGCGCGCTTTCAGCGTCT
>JBLMXS010000239.1:0-17540 GCA_050257895.1 Thiohalocapsa sp. | reverse complement strand
CGAGCACCAGCGCCAGGTCGGTCTCGACCGGGCTTTCAGTGCCCTCCCCCCGGGCAAAGTCGAGATAGATGTTGACCAGCCGCTCCATCTCGGCGACGTCGGCGGTGAGGCCGGCGGCGGCCGGGTCGCCGTTCATCAGCGCCAGCGCGATCTTCATGCGGGTAAGAGGCGTGCGCAGATCGTGCGAGACGCCGGCGAGGATTTCGGTGCGCTGGCGGATCTGGCGCTCGATGCGGTCGCGCATCTGCATGAAGGCGGCCGCCGCCTGGCGCACTTCGAGGGCGCCTTCGAGCTTGGTGAAGACGACCGGCCTGCCCTTGCCGAACCCCTCGGCCGCCGCCGCCAGGCGGCGCAGCGACTTCACCTGGTTGCGCAGGAACAGCACCGCAACCGCCAGAAACACCAGCGACGAGCCGATCATCCACAACACGAAGACATACGTCGTCGAGGTGTAGACACGGTTGCGCGGCACCTCGGCCGACAGCACGCCGCCGTTGACCGCCACCCGGATCGGGATGTCGTGAGGATCGCTGGTCGCATCGAGCCGGTACGGCAAGCCGACGCGTTCGTTCATCGCCAGCCGCAGCTGCTCTTCTAGCATGCTGTCGCCTTCCGGCTGGGGCGGCGGCAAGCTGCCGCCGGCCGTGTAGCCGAAGGGGATGCCGGTCAGCTCAGAATCCCGCCGCAACAGCTGCGCCAGCTCCTGGGGCGTGTCGGCATAGCGCATCGCATCGATCACCATGCCGATGTCGCCAGCGGTGTCGGCCGACAGCCGACGCGACACGGTCTCCCAATGGCGGGCATAAAACACCCAGGTCGCGATGACCTGCACCAGCACCAGCGGCATCACCATCAGCAGCAATGAGCGGCCGAACATCGATTGCGGCAGCAGCCGCTTGATCCAGCTGCGCTGGCGCACCCCGAGATCGTCGCCGCGGTCACCAACCGACGCGTCCCGCTCCGGTGGCGAAGCGCTGTCAAGACCCCGGGCGGCCGCCACCTCCGCCGCCGACGCACTGGCGATGTCAGTCCGGCTTGAGGGCATAGCCGGTCCCCCGCACCGTCTGTAGGTAGCGCGGATAGCGCGGATCGGCCTCGATCTTGCGCCGAAGCCGCGTCATCTGCACGTCGACGTTGCGAATGTTGCCGCTGAACGGCGCCGCCTGCGACAGGTCCTCGCGCGACACCGCCTCGCCGGGCCGCGCCGCCAGGCTCGCCAAGAGCCCGGCCTCGGCTGCCGTCAGCCGCACGATCTCGCCGCCGCGGAACAGCTCGCCGCGCGCCGGGTCGAAGCGGAAGGCGCCAAAGCGCAGCATCCGGCCGGCATCGGCCTGACCGCCGCGCCGCTCGAGGATGTTGCGGATGCGCAGCACCAGTTCGCGCGGCTCGAACGGCTTGGCGAGGTAGTCGTCGGCCCCCTGTTCGAGGCCGTTGACGCGGTCTTCCGGCTCGCCCATCGCGGTCAGCAACAGGATCGGGATCTGCGGCAGGCGACCCCTGTCGCGCAATTCGCGCGTCAGGTCGAGGCCGCTGTCGCCCGGCATCATCACGTCAAGGACGATCAGGTCGAAGGTGAAGCCGGCAATGTTGGCGCGCGCTTCCGGCGCATCGGCGGCCGCGGTCACGCGAAAGCCGTTCTCCGACAAATAACGGCGCAGCAATTCGCGCAGCCGCACATCGTCGTCGACGACCAGCAGATGCGGTTCGATCTCGCTCATTGGGCACCAGTATAGCGCGCTCAGCGCCGCCGCAGCGGGACGAAGCGGGCGCGATCCTCCTCGGCGGCGATGATCCCGAGCAGCACCTTGCGAAAGCCTTCAACGGCCTGCGGCCCGGCCCGGCGAAAGGCGGCGGCGACGCGGGCGCGCTGCGGCTCCGACAGCCGCTGCTCCAGCTCGCGTCCCTGCTCGGTCAGCTCCAAGAGGCGCTGGCGGCGATCCTCGACGCCGCGATGCTGCATCACAAAGCCCTGCCGCACCAGTTGCCCGAGCACGCGGTTGAGGCTCTGCTTGGTGATGCGCAGGATGCCGAGCAGTTCGCCGACCGTCATCTGCGGGTGCCGGCCGACAAAGTGCACAACCCGGTGATGCGCCCGGCCGAAGCCGTGCCGGGCGAGGATCGCGTCGGGTTCGGCGGTGAAGTCGCGATAGGCGAAGAACAGCAACTCGATCCCCTGGCGCACCGTTTCCTCGTCCGCCATTCCCTGCTCCGGCGATCGCACACTCCCCGGGATCTTGCTTGCCGGGCTATGCGGATTCTTTGGACGACTTTTTATGTCAGTCATGTTGACATATTTGGCAACCTTCGATACAACGCGGGTGTCTTGTGCGATATAAAGTTCCGCCCGCAACTTTATCCTGCGGGGCCGGTCCCCGCCGCGCCCCTCGGCATGCCGGCGGGACCGTTCGATGCATGCTCTCCGCTACCGGGAGGACCTCCATGGCGCTGATCCCCTTCGACGACCGCGACGGCTTCATCTGGTATGACGGCGGCCTCGTCCCGTGGCGCGAGGCCAAGCTGCACGTGCTGACGCATGGGCTGCATTATGCGAGTTGCGTGTTCGAAGGCGAGCGCGTCTATAACGGCAAGGTCTTCCACATGGAGGACCACAACGCCCGCCTGATCAACTCGGCGAAGATCCTCGGCTTCGAGATCCCGGCGAGCATGGACGATCTGGCGAAGGCGACGACGGAGCTTGTCACCGCCAACCGCATCGTCGACGGCTACGTGCGGCCGGTGGCATGGCGCGGCGCCGAGCAGATGGGGGTCTCGGCGCAACTGAGCAAGATCCACCTGGCGCTCGCCTGCTGGGAGTGGCCTGCCTATTTCTCGCCCGAGGCGCGCGCCAAGGGCATCAAGATGCTGTGGTCGCGTTGGGCCCGGCCGGCCCCCAACACTGCCCCAGTGCATGCAAAGGCGTCGGGCCTCTACATGATCTGCACGATGGCCAAGCACGAGGCCGAGGCGCAGGGCTGCGACGACGCGCTGATGCTCGACTGGCGCGGCCAACTCGCCGAAGGCACCGGCGCCAACATCTTCCTCGCGATCAACGGCGAACTGCACACTCCGACGCCTGACTGCTTTTTGAACGGCATCACCCGCCAGACCGTGATGGGGCTCGCCAAGGCGCGCGGCATCACGGTCGTCGAACGGCCGATCATGCCGCAAGAACTAGCCAACGCCGACGAAGTGTTTCTCACCGGCTCGGCCGCCGAAGTGACGCCGGTCGGCGAGATCGTCGGCCAGCACGGGCATTACCGCTTCACGCCGGGCACGATGTGCCGCCTGATGTGGGAGGATTTCGACCGCCTCGTCGGCAAATCGCCGGCGAGCGCGGCGGCGGCGGAATAGGTAGCCCCCTCACCCCGGCCCGCTGCCCGCATGCGGGGAGAGGGACCAGGGTGAGGGCTACCGGCGGAACATCTTCTCGAAACCAGCCCAGCACTCGTCGTAATCCTGTTGCAAGGCCGGGGTTTCGAGGGCGAAGCGGGTCGGGCGCAGGACGAAACACGTCTCGAACATGAAGGCGAGCGTGTTCTCGATCTTCTGCGGCTGCAACTCGGCGCTGACCGCCTTGTCGAAGGTGGCGCGGTCGGGGCCGTGCGCCGAGAAGGCGTTGTGCAATGACATGCCACCGGGGGCGAAGCCGCCCTGCTTGGCATCGTAGGCGCCCGTCACCAGCCCCATGAACTCGCTCATCACGTTGCGGTGGAAGAACGCCGGGCGGAAGGTGTGCTCCGCGACCATCCAGCGCGGCGGGAAGATGACGAAATCGCAATTGGCGGTGCCCGCCGTCTCGGTCGGCGAGGTCAGCACCGTAAAGATCGACGGGTCGGGATGGTCGAAGCTGACCGTGCCGATCGTATTGAACAGCGCGAGATCGTATTTGTACGGCAGGTAGTTGCCATGCCAGGCGACCACGTCGAGCGGCGAATGGCCGAGCTTGGCTGCCCACAGATGGCCCGCGAACTTGGCAACCAGCTCGCAATGCCCGTCGCGTTCCTCGAACGCCGCCTGCGGCATCAGGAAGTCGCGCGGGTTGGCGAGGCCGTTGGCGCCGATCGGGCCCAGCTCCGGCAGGCGGAACAAGGCGCCGTAATTCTCGCAGACATAGCCGGCCGCCTGCCCGTCGGGCAATTCGACGCGGAACTTGACGCCGCGCGGCACGACGGCGATGTCGCCGGGTGCCGCCTCGATCACACCGAACTCGGTGCGCAGCAACAGGCGGCCGTGCTGCGGCACGATCAGCAATTCGCCGTCGGCGTTGTAGAACACCCGGTCGGTCATCGGCCGCGCTGCGCGATACAGGTGGACCGCGATGCCGGTGCGGGCGCCGGCGTCGCCGTTGGTGCCGATCGTTGTTAGGCTGCCGACGAAATCACCGGGCGTGTCGGGGTATGGCAAAGGATCCCAGCGCAGCCGATTGGGCGACGGCGCGGCCTCATCGCAGGGTGCAGTGCGGATAAGACCGTCGTCGAGGCGGCGGAAGCGTCCCTGCATCGCCGAGGGGCGGATGCGGTAGAGCCACGAGCGGCGGTTGTCGCCCCGCGGCGCGGTGAACGGCGTCCCCGACAGCTGCTCGGTATAGAGCCCGTGCGGCGGCTGTTGCGGCGCGTTCTGGCCGCGCGGCAGCACCCCCGGCACCGCCTCGCTCGCCAGCTCGTTGCTGAACCCGGAGAGGTATCGCAGCGCGGGCTGCCTCGCCGCCGCCTGCGCCTCGTCGATGACCAGCGTATCCGGACCCATCATCGGCTCCCTTTCCACGGACCGCGGGCGTCATGCGGGCCAATTGGATCCTTGGGGCCCGCGGTCCACGTCTCTTCCGATATGGGCTGCGACACGAAAAAAGGGAGGCCGGCAGAGCCGACCTCCCCACCCCTGCCCGGTTCCGGGTAGGGTTTTTCGTTGTGCAAGTCTCAGTCGGCAGCTAGCGGCCGGGATTGACCGAGCTGCCGGTGGTCGACCTGATCGGCGGGCCGCCGGGCTCATGCGACATCGACTTGGTGCGGCTGCTCAAGGTCCCCTGGCGGACATGCGTCTGCGTGTGGGACTTGCTCCAGGTGCCGCCGGTGTCGTGCGCCTGGTTCATCGATTGCCCGGTCAGGTTGTTGGCGTTGCCGTGCACGCCGCTGTGGCTCATCGCCTTGCCGGTCGGCGTCGCGGCGCTGCCGCCGGTGCCGAGCGAGGAGGACGACTGGCTCGGGGTGGTCGACTGGGCGCCCAGCCCGAGCGAGGAGGCCGAGGTGTCGCCGGCGGCGGCGCTGCCGCCGGTGCCGACGGTGCCACTGCTCGTGGTCGGGGTCGTCGAGGCGCCGCCGCTGCCGATGGTCGAGGCCGACATGCCGCCGCTGGCGCCCTTCGGGCCGGCAAGCGCGCCGGTCGAACTCGCAGCCACAAGCAGCGCCACCGCTGCCGCCCCCATTAGCTGTTTAACGATCATTTTTTTGCCCCTTCAAGGCTGGATGCCTCTAAGGAAACGGAAACGCCGCGCCAACGTCGCTCTGTCTCAACCAAAGAGCAAGGAGAGGCCCAGCTCGGATCGGAAGACGGCAGCCGGTATATACAAAGCGGTTAAAACAGAGATGGTCATGGATTGAATAATGCATCGGTGGCGTTTTCCTGATGATTTCGCGGTGCAGGATTGAGACGCGCAACGCGAGCATCAGCGTCGGCAGCATTTTGGCCAGCACCAAGATGCGGAAGACGGTGTTGACATCCGTCGCTGACAGCGAACGCAGGACAACGCAGGAGAAGATCGGATGCTGAAGACTCTCAAGACGACCGCCTTCGTCGCCGCCTTGCTGACGGGAACGGCGGCGATGGCTTTCGCGCAGAGCAGCTCGACGGTGGGTTTGGGCGGCAGCACCGCCGGCGGCGGCAGCACCAGCACCACCCTCGGCACCGGCGGCAGCGCAGCTGGCAGCGGCACGGGCACCGGCTCGGCCAGCACGCTCGGCCTCGGCGGCACCACGGCCGGTAACGGCAGCACCAGCACGAGCCTCGGCACCGGCGGCAGCGCGGCCGGCAGCGGCGGCAAGTCGGGCAGCGGCTCGGCCAGCACCCTCGGCCTCGGCGGTACCACCGCCGGCAAGAACGGCACCAGCACGACGCTCGGCACCGGCGGCAGCGCGGCCGGCAGCGGCAAGAGCGGCAGCGGCTCGTCGAGCACGATGGGCCTCGGCGGCTCGACCGCCGGCAGCGGCTCGACCAGCTCGACCCTCGGCACCGCCGGCAGCACGGCCGGCTCGACGCAGGGCCAGGCCATGAAGAACGAGCACCGCGGCAAGCATGGCAAGCACCGCGGCCTCAAGGACTAGCCTTTTGCGCTAGACGATAGAGCCACGCGGAGGCCGGGCACCCTGGGCGGTGCCCGGCTTTCGCTTGCCCGGCTTCCAGGTTGCCTCGCAGCGCCGCTTTACGGTGAGCGCAGCGGCGCCTCGATCGGGGCGCAATTGTGCCGCCCGGCCATCAGGCAATCCTCGAGGCTCGACTTCTTGCCGAGCTCGCGCAGCAGCACCACGCCTGCGATCGCCAGGACGAGGATCACGATAAACCCCATCAGCGCCGCGGTGCGCCGTTCGGCATCGCTCTCGCCCATTCGGTCACCACTTCGATTTTCGGGCATCGCCGCCATTCCAGCACCACTGCGCCGCTGGCCCGCAATGATACAGCGTTCGCGGTCGGATGTGGGTCCTTGCGCTGATCTGGCGCGGTGCTTTCACGGTCGCCGCGCCGGCGCTAGGCTGGCTAGACGCAACCGTTTTGAGGAGATCGGTCGTGGCCGAGCTGTCATCCCTGTCCGCGCGCGACATGGCGCAGGAAATCGCCGCCGGCCGGCTCACCTCCGAGGCCGCCGTCAGCGCCTGCCTCGACCGCATCGCCGCCCGCGAAGCGGCAGTCGGCGCCTGGCATTACCTCGATCCCGAGGCGGCGCTGACGGCGGCGAGGCAATGCGATGCGGCACCGCCGCGCGGACCGCTGCACGGTCTCCCGGTCGCCGTCAAGGACCTGATCGACACGGTCGACATGCCGACCGGCTACGGCTCGGCGATCTACCAGGGGCACCGGCCGGCGGCGGATGCGGCGTGCGTCGCGCTGGCGAGGGCGGCGGGCGCCGTCATCCTCGGCAAGACGGTGACCACCGAATTCGCCTGCTTCACCGCCGGCAAGACGGCGAACCCGCGCAACCCGGCGCACACCCCGGGCGGCTCGTCGAGCGGCTCGGCCGCGGCCGTCGCCGATCTGATGGTGCCGCTCGCGCTTGGCACGCAGACGGCCGGCTCGGTGATCCGCCCCGCCGCCTTCTGCGGCATCGTCGGCTACAAGCCGAGCTTCGGGCTGATCCCGCGAGCCGGTGTCAAGATGCTCGCCGACAGCCTCGACACGATCGGCACAATGGCGCGCAACGTCGCCGACGCGGCGTTTCTGGCGGGCGTGCTTGGCGGGCGCCCCGCCCTGCGCCACATTGCCCCGCCCGCCGCCGCGCCGCGGTTCGGCTTCTACCGCACGCCGATGTGGGACGAAGCCGAGCCCGCCACCGTCGCCGCCCTCGATCGGGCGCGCGCCGCACTGCAGGCGAAGGGCGCCTCGATCGGCGAGATCGCCGTCCCATCCGAGCATCGGGGGCTGACGGCGGCGCAGGATACGGTGATGGGCTTCGAGCTGGTGCGCGGCCTGGCGCACGAGCGCTTGCGGCACAGCGCCGAATTGTCGCCGCGGCTGGCGCAGCAGCTCGACGCCGGCATGACGGTCGGCGCCGACGCCTACGACGCGGCGGTCGCCGAGACCGCGGCGGCATGGGCCGGGCTCGACGCCTTTTTCGGCCCGTGCGACGCGATCCTGACGCCGGCCGCGCCCGGCGAGGCGCCGCCGGGGCTGGGTTATACCGGCAACCCGGTGTTCAACCGCATGTGGACGCTGCTTGGCGTGCCGTGCGTCACGCTGCCGGCGTTGTGGGGCGACAGCGGGTTGCCGACCGGGGTGCAGCTGGTCGGCCGACCGGGGCAGGATGCGCAACTCATGGCGGCGGCCATGTTTGCCGAGCTTGCGCTGGCCGAGGCGGCGTGAGCGGCCTGAAGCCAGCGCCGGCGCTGCTCGTTGCGGCCGCGCTTGCCGGCTGCAGCGCCCTCGACCCGTATCCGACGGCGCCGGCGGCTGCACCGACAGGGGCGATCGGCCATCGCGTCGCGATCTGCTACAACACGCTGACGACGCCGCTCGCCGCAGTCGAGGCCGAGGCGCAGCAGGAATGCGCCGCTGCCACGCCGCGCACCATCGCGAGGCCGGCCGAGACCGATTGGTATCTGCAGAACTGCCCGCTGCTGTTGCCGGCCCGCGCCACGTTCGCCTGCATGCCGGCGGCTGGCAAGTAGGGCGCCGCAACCCAACAGGGCCGCCTCCCGCTGCATTGCGGTGCCCGCGGGGGCTTATCCCTTAATCTGCAATTTAGAGTGCGTCTAGGTCGCTTGAAACGGGTAACGGGGTTTACCAGTTTAGAGCAATTCTAACCCTGCAGCGTTGAGGGACCCTCATGGCCAACGACGTTTCGACCCGTGAAGCCAAATGCCCGTTCACCGGCGGCAGGCGCGGACGCACGAACCGCGACTGGTGGCCAAACCAGCTCGACCTTCGCGTTCTCCACCGGCACTGCCCGCTGTCCGATCCGATGGGCGAGGAGTTCGACTACACCAAGGAATTCAACAGCCTCGACCTCGATGCCGTGATCCGCGATCTGCACGCCCTGATGACCGACTCGCAGGATTGGTGGCCGGCCGATTTTGGCCATTACGGCGGGCTGTTCATCCGCATGGCCTGGCACAGCGCCGGCACCTACCGCATCGCCGACGGCCGCGGCGGCGCCGGCGGCGGGCAGCAGCGCTTCGCACCGCTCAACAGCTGGCCGGACAACGTCAACCTCGACAAGGCCCGCCGGCTCTTGTGGCCGATCAAGCAGAAATACGGCCGCAAGATCTCCTGGGCCGACCTGATGGTCCTTGCCGGCAACGTCGCGCTCGAGTCGATGGGCTTCAAGACCTTTGGTTTCGGCGGCGGACGCGCCGATGTCTGGGAGCCCGAGGAACTCTATTGGGGTCCCGAGGGGACGTGGCTGGGGGATGAGCGCTACAGCGGGGAACGCCAGCTGCAAAATCCGCTTGCCGCAGTGCAAATGGGCCTCATCTACGTCAACCCGGAAGGCCCGAACGGCAAGCCGGACCCGGTCGCCGCGGCCAAGGACATTCGCGAGACGTTCTACCGCATGGCGATGAACGACGAGGAGACCGTCGCCCTGATTGCCGGCGGCCACACTCTCGGCAAAACCCACGGCGCCGGCGATCCCTCTTTTGTCGGTCCGGCGCCGGAGGGTGCGGACATCGAGGATCAGGGCCTCGGCTGGAAGAGCGAGTATGGCACCGGCTACGGGCCGGACACGATCACCGGCGGCCCGGAAGTCACCTGGTCGCAGACGCCGACCCGGTGGAGCAACAACTTCTTCAAGAACCTGTTCGAGAACGAATGGGAGCTGACCAAGAGCCCGGCGGGCGTCTATCAGTTCCAGGCGAAGGATGCCGCCGCCACCATCCCCGACGCGTTCGACCCGTCGAAGCGCCGTGTGCCGACGATGCTGGTGACCGACCTCTCGCTGCGCTTCGACCCGATCTACGAAAAGATTTCGCGGCGGTTTTACGAGCACCCGGACGAGTTCGCGGACGCGTTTGCCCGCGCCTGGTTCAAGCTGACGCACCGCGACATGGGGCCGATCGTCCGCTATCTCGGACCGCTCGTTCCGCAAGAGACGCTGATCTGGCAGGACCCGATCCCGGCGGTCGATCACGCGTTGATCGACGCGCAGGACATCGCCGCCCTGAAGGCGAAGATCCTCGCCTCCGGCCTGCCGGTCTCGCACCTGGTGTCGACCGCCTGGGCGGCGGCGTCGACCTTCCGCGGCTCCGACAAGCGCGGCGGCGCGAACGGCGCGCGCATCCGGCTGGCGCCGCAAAAGGACTGGGAGGTCAACCAGCCGGCGCAGCTGGCAGCGGTGCTGCAGACGCTCGAGGCGATCCAGAAGGACTTCAATGCCGCGCAAGCCGACGGGAAAAGGGTCTCGCTCGCCGACCTGATCGTGCTCGGCGGCGCCGCCGCGATCGAGAAGGCCGCGAAGGCCGCCGGGCACGACGTGACTGTGCCGTTCACGCCGGGCCGCATGGACGCCTCGCAGGAGCAGACCGACGTCGAGTCGTTTGCGCCGCTCGAACCGACCGCAGAGGGCTTCCGCAATTATCTCCGCGGCAGCCAGCTGATGCTGCCCGAGGAAGCGCTGGTGGATCGGGCGCAGTCGCTGACGCTGACGGCGCCGGAGATGACGGTGCTCGTCGGCGGCCTGCGCGTGCTCGGCGCCAACGCCGGGAAGTCCCCGCACGGCGTCTTCACCAAACGGCCGGAGACGCTGACCAATGACTTCTTCGTCAACCTGCTCGATATGGGGACCGCGTGGCAGCCAGCGTCCGGCTCCGACGGCGTCTTCGAAGGGCACGACCGCGAGACGGGGGAGCTCAGGTGGACCGCCACCCGGGTCGACCTGACCTTTGGCTCGCACTCGCAGCTGCGGGCCCTGGCAGAGGTCTATGCGAGCGCCGACGCGCAAGAGAAATTCGTCGACGACTTCGTGGCGGCCTGGAGCAAGGTGATGGACCTCGACCGCTTCGACATCGCGTGACCTCGGCGCGGCCGCGGCGCCATCCCGCCCCATCGAGGGTTGACACGGCTGCGCCCGATGTAGATACTTAACCTATTGGTTAAATAAAAGCGGGAGGGAGGCGATGCTGGATCCGGAAAACACCGCAAACACCCAGGAATCGCTGTACAAGCGCCTCGGCGGCTACGACGCAATCGCGGCATTTGTCGCCGACCTGATGCCGCGGCTATACGGCGACCCGACGCTGTGGGTGTACTGGAAAGGCAAATCGGTCGACAGCCGTCGCCGCGGCGAGCAGCTGCTGGTCGACTTCCTGTGTGCCGCATTCGGCGGGCCGTCCTACTACGCCGGGCCGGACATGAAGAGCTCGCATCGCGGACTCGGCATCACCGAGCAGGAATGGGACATCCTGCTTGCGCATCTCGGCGCCAGCTTCGATGCGCTGGACGTCAGCGCGCCGGAGCGCGCTGACGTGCTCGCTGCCGCCAACAGCCTCAAGTGGGATATCGTCGAGGCGGCGCCACAAGCAGCCGGATGACGCCGGCGGCGGCGCCGTGAAGCGGCGATCGGGTGAGGCGCCGGCGCCCGCTCGCAGACCGGCCGCCAGGACCGCGGGAGTCCTGCCCGCCCCTGGCCTTAATTCTGGCGCGCCGCCGACCCCTATCGGGGCCGATAGCGGTGCCCGGCTTGACGCAATTTTCGCAGCGCTGTCGGACCCGATCCGGCGCGGCATTATTGCGCGGCTGACCCAGGGATCGTGCTCGGTGAGCGAACTGGGGATGCCGTTCGCGGTCTCGGCGCCGGCCATTTCGCGGCATCTCGGCGTCCTCGAGCAGTGCGGCCTGATCGCGCGCTGGAAGACCGGCCGGGTGCATTACTGCCGGCTGCTCGGACCGCCGCTGCAGCAGGCCGCCGCCTGGATCGAACAACATCAAGCGTTCTGGGAGCGCCAGCTCGATGCCCTGGCCGATTACCTGGACGCCGAGCACCGGGACAGGGAGGAGGAGCGATGCGATCGGCCACCGCAGGGGAGCCAGGAACCGTAGGGATCGAACTGCAGCGCCGCTTTCGCGCCTCACCTGAGACATTGTTCGAGGCCTGGACGACCCCTGCGGCGCTGCGCCAATGGTGGTGCCCGCCCGGCTGGAGCGCCGGCGACATCGAGATCGACCTGCGGGTAGGCGGCAGCTACCGGATCGCGATGCTGCAGTCCGGGCGGCACGCCCCGGTCGCGGTCGTCGGCGAGTTTCTCGACGTGCAGCCGCCATATCGCCTTGTCTACACTTGGCGGTGGGAAGGCGCCTTCCCCGAGCTGCCGCCGACGCTGGTCACGCTCGAGCTGCAGCCGTCGGAGGGCGAGACGCTGCTGGTGCTGCGCCATGTTAACTTCGCGGATGCGGCATTGCGCGAGCAGCACCGCACCGGCTGGATCGCCGCCTGCAACCGGCTCGACTTTGCGGTAACGCCGCCGCAGCGATGATCACAGGCCTCAAATGATCTCAATCAATGACCGCCGGCCCGCAACAGCCTCTATTGCGGCCGTTGCGACACAGCGCGCGGTGCGGTTGCCGGCAGGGCGTGCTAGGGTCCTGCCTCTCTCGGGGCGGCATCGACATGAATTTTGACGATTTCTTCAAGGCGCGGATCGACACGCTCCATGCGGAGGGACGCTACCGCATCTTCGCCGATCTGGAGCGCCGTTGCGGCCGTTTTCCGCGCGCCTTCGACCATCGCGTCGGCGTCGAAGTCACGGTTTGGTGCTCGAACGACTATCTCGGCATGGGCCAGCATCCCAAGGTGCTGGCGGCGATGGCAGCGGAGATGCGCGAATCGGGCGCCGGCGCCGGCGGCACCCGCAACATCTCCGGCACCAGCCACGCTCACGTCCTGCTCGAGCGCGAACTCGCCGCCCTGCACGGGCGGGAAGCGGCGCTCGTCTTCACCTCGGGTTACGTCGCCAACGACACGGCGTTGTCGACGCTCGCCGCCAGCATGCCGGGCATGGTCGTCCTGTCGGACGCGATGAACCACGCCTCGATGATCGCCGGCATTCGCAACAGCCGCGCCGAGCGGGTGATCTTCCGCCACAACGACACCGCGCACCTTGCCGAGCTGCTTGACGGGCTGCCGGCCGATCGGCCGAAACTCGTCTGCTTCGAATCAGTCTATTCGATGGACGGCGACATCGCGCCGCTGGCGGAAATCTGCGACATCGCAGAGCGCTATGGCGCGATGACCTATCTCGACGAGGTCCACGCCGTCGGGCTGTATGGCGATCATGGCGGCGGCGTCTCGGAGCGCGACGGCGTCTCGCATCGGCTGACCGTCATCCAGGGCACGCTGGCCAAGGCCTTCGGCGTGATGGGCGGCTATGTGGCCGGCTCCGCGCTGATGGTCGATTTCCTGCGCGGCCATGCGCCGGGGTTCATCTTCACCAGTGCCATGCCGCCGCTGCTGGCGGCAGGCGCACTCGCCGCCGTGCGCCATCTGCGCGAGAGCCGCGCCGAACGGGACGCGCACCACGAGCGGGTCGCCCGCGTCAAGCGCCGCCTCGCCGAAGCCGGGCTGCCGGTGATCGCCAACAACAGCCACATCGTGCCGGTCTTGGTCGGCGATGCCGCGTTGTGCCGGGCGGCCTCCGACATCTTGCTGCGGCAGCACGGGATCTACGTGCAGCCGATCAACTACCCGACAGTGCCGCGCGGCACCGAGCGCCTGCGCCTGACGCCGACGCCGCTGCACAGCGACGCCGACATCGACGCGCTGGTTGCCGCCCTCTCCGACGTCTGGCAGAGCCTGATGCTGCGCAAGGTCGCGTAGCCTCGCGCCTGCGGAGGCACTCTGGCAGGCACTCAAAAACGAGTCGTTGGACCGCCGGCGTCCCGCCGGCATGCGGGCGGGACACTGGCAGTCCGAAGCGTTGCCAAATCAGGCGGCCCCCATCGCCAGCGCGGTTATTTTCCGATCAGTCTGGACCGAAAATCGGAATTGTTACGGCCCGGGGAATTGCTCATTATTTGAACAACGCGCCATAGCCAAAAGCAGCACGACGCAGCGCATTGATGGAGGGGCACGTGAACGGATCGCCCGGGATGCGGCGCGGCTCGAGTTGGTGGTATCTGCTCTTGCTGGTGCAATTCGTCGCAGTGCTGTGGCCGCCCTGCTTCAATACGGCCGAACCCAGCTTCATCGGTCTGCCCTTCTTTTACTGGTATCAGCTACTGTGGATCGTCATCGGCGCGATCCTCACCGCGATCGTCTATTTCGTGACCGAAGAATAAGGCGGGCAGGTCATGCCGGATGTGAACTGGGCCGCGCTGATCATCTTCATCGTCTTGTTCGCGGCTATTACCTGGCTCGGGTTCGCGGCGGCGCATTGGCGGCGCGGCGACCTGGACATCCTGCACGAATGGGGGCTGGGCGGGCGGCGGTTCGGCACCGTCGTCACCTGGTTCCTGATCGGCGGCGACCTCTACACGGCCTACACCTTCATCGCCGTGCCGGCGCTCGCATTTGGCGCCGGCGCGGTAGCCTTCTTCGCCGTCCCCTACACGATCGTCGCCTATCCGATCTTTTTCCTGGTGTTCGCCCGGTTCTGGAACGTCTGCCACAAGCGCCACTACATCACTGCCGGCGACTTTGTTCGCGGCCGTTTCGGCAACCGCTGGCTGGCCCTGGCGGTCACGGTCACCGGCATCGTCGCGACGATGCCCTACATCGCGCTGCAGCTGGTCGGCTTGCAGGTGGTGATCGGAGCGCTCGGCATCTCCGGCAGCGGGCTCGGCGGTGATCTGCCGCTGATCATTGCTTTTATCATCCTCGCCGCCTTCACTTATTCGAGCGGGCTGCGAGCGCCGGCGTCGATCGCGATCGTCAAGGACATCCTCATCTATGTGACCGCGTTCGCGGCCGTCATCGTTATCCCGATCGAACTCGGCGGGTTCGGCAAGATCTTCGCCGCCGTGCCGCCGGCAAAACTGTTGCTGGCCGCGCCCGGTCCCGGCACGACCGGTTCCTACAGCGCCTATGCGACGCTCGCGCTCGGCTCGGCTTTCGCGCTGTTCCTCTATCCGCATTCGATAACCGGCATCCTGAGCGCCAGCAGCGGCCATGCGGTGCGCCGCAACGCCGCGTTGCTGCCGGGTTACTCGTTCATGCTCGGGCTGCTGGCGCTGCTCGGTTTTTTTGCCCTCGCCGCCGGGGTCGCGGGGCTGCCGGAATACGCCGCCGGGTTCAAGCAGTTCGGCAACAATTTCGCAGTGCCGGCGCTGTTCCTGCACAGCTTCCCGTCGTGGTTCGTCGGCATCGCCTTCGCCGGGATCGGCGTCGGCGCGCTAGTGCCGGCGGCCATCATGTCGATCGCCACGGCCAATCTCTACACCCGCAACATCCACCGCGAGTTCATCAACCGCAACCCGAGCGACCGCCAGGAAGCGCAGATGGCGAAATGGGTGTCGCTGATCGTCAAGTTCGGTGCGCTCGTCTTCATCATCGCGGTGCCGACGAAGTACGCAATCTATCTGCAGCTGTTGGGCGGGATCTGGATCATCCAGACGCTGCCGTCGGTGATGCTCGGCGCCTTCACCCGCTGGTTCAACGATTGGGCGCTGCTGGCCGGGTGGGCGATCGGCATCATCGCCGGGAGCGCGATGTCGATCGTCACCAACCTGACACCGACCTACCCGCTGCATATCGGCGGCTTCACTTTCCCCGGTTATACCGCGCTGTTCACGGTGGTCCTCAACCTCGCGGTGGTGATCGTGCTGACTCCGGTGTTCAACGCGATCGCGGCGCGGCCGACGGTGTCAGACGAAACGGTCGCCTCCGACTACTACGCCTGATAAAACGCCCCCGCATTCCCGAACGCATTCCCGGCGGAGGCTCAGCCATTGCAACAGCGCAATCTCGGCCGCTCGGGGCTGATCGTCTCGGCGGTCGGCCTCGGCTGCAATAATTTCGGCGGCCGCCTCGACTTTGCCGGCACGCGCGCCGTCGTCCACCGCGCGCTCGACCTCGGCATCACGCTGTTCGACACCTCCGACACCTACGGCCCCGCCGGCTCCTCCGAGGAATATCTCGGGCGGCTGTTGGCCGGCCGGCGCCAGGAGATCGTGCTGGCGACCAAGTTCGGCCGCCGGATGGACAGCGAGGGCCGGCTGCAGGGCGCCTCGCGCCGCTACATCATGCACGCCGTCGACGCGAGCCTGCGGCGGCTTGCCACCGACTACATCGACCTCTACTGGCAGCACATCGAGGACCCCCGCACCCCGATCGAGGAGACGATGCGGGCCTTGGACGATCTCGTGCGCCAGGGCAAGGTGCGCTACGTCGCCTGCTCGACCCTCCTCTCCTGGCAGGTCGTCGAGGCCAACTGGACGGCGCGCTCGGCGGGGCTGTCGCCGTTCATCGCCTGCCAGGAGCGCTACAGCCTCATCGATCGCCAGTACGAGCGCGAAATGGCGCGCATGGTCGACGCCTGCGGCCTCGGCCTCATCCCGTTCTCGCCGCTGGCGGACGGGTTGCTCACCGGCAAGTACCGCCGCGGCGGCGCCCTTCCCGCCGGCGCCCGCCTGACAACCAATCAGCGCGCCGCCGAGCGCACCCTGACCGAGCGCAACTGGGAGATCGTCGAGCGCCTTGCCGCGTTTGGCGAAGCGCATAGCTACAGCCTGTTGCAGCTGGCGTTCGGCTGGCTCTTGCAGCGGCCCGCCGTCGCCAGCGTCATCGCCGGCGCCAGCACCCCGGAGCAAGTCGCGGCCAATGCCAAAGCGGCCGAGACCGCCTTGTCGAGCAACGACATGGACGAGCTGGACCGGCTGACGGCAGAATAAGCAGGCGCCGGCGTGTGTCCCGGTTGATCTTGACGTCTCATCTATGTGGGGAGGAGTTGCGCGATGGAGATTCGGTTGGACGGCAGAAGCGCGATCGTCACCGGCGGCAGCAAGGGGCTGGGCCTGGCGATCGCCGAGGAATACGCCCGCTCGGGCGCCGATGTCGCGATCCTGGCGCGCGATCCCGGCACATTGGCAGAGGCCAGGCAGAAGATCTCGGCCGCCGCGCCCGGCCGCAAGGTTTTGGCGATCAGCTGCGACGTCGCCGATCCGGCCGCCATCAAGAGCGCCTGCGATCAGGTGACCTCCGAGCTCGGCAAGGTCGACATCTTCGTCAACAACGCCGGTCAGTCGACCCGCGGCCCGTCGGAGACGATCACCGACGAGCAGTGGCAATACGATTTCAATCTGAAGCTGTTCGCCCAGGTGCGCTTCTGCCGCATCCTGTTCCCGCCGATGAAAGAGCGCAAATGGGGCCGCATCATCAGCGTCCTCAACATTGGCGCCAAGGCGCCCGGCGCCGACAGCGCGCCGACCTCGATCAGCCGCGCCGCGCAGCTCGCCTTCACCAAGGTGCTGTCGCAGGAAGGCGCGCCGCATAACGTGCTGGCCAACTCGCTGCATGTCGGCGTTATCGTCAGCGACCAGATCGCCCGCCGATATAACCGCGAGCGCCCGAACGTCAGCTTCGAGGATTACGTCGCGCAGGCCGGCCGCGCGGTGCCGCTCGGCCGCATGGGCCGGGCCGAGGAATTCGCCAGCGTCGCCACCTTCCTCGCCTCCGACGCCGCCTCCTACGTGACCGGCACCTCGATCAATGTCGATGGCGGCCGCTCCCCGATCTGGTGATAAAGTCAAAGCCGATTAACGGCTTTTAAAGTGCATTCGGCGGATCGTCGGCAAATCGGAGCCTGCAATGGGCGATTGAGGGACCGGCGGTCTGCCGCGGGGAGGAAACATGCCAGCACGTTCGCCAGCTGAGGAGCAGGAACTCGGATACCGGCGACTGATCGAGC
>JBLMXS010000238.1:0-3757 GCA_050257895.1 Thiohalocapsa sp. | reverse complement strand
TGCGCCGGCGCCAATTACGTCTCCTACGGGCTGATCGCCCGCGAGGTTGAGCGCGTCGACAGCGGCTACCGCTCGGCGATGAGCGTGCAGTCGAGCCTCGTCATGTACCCGATCCATGATTTCGGCAGCGAGGAGCAGCGCCAGAAATACCTGCCGAAGCTGGCCACGGGCGAGTGGGTCGGGTGTTTCGGCCTGACCGAGCCGAACCACGGCTCCGACCCCGGCAGCATGGAGACGCGCGCCAGGAAGGCGCCCGGCGGCTACCGGCTCACCGGCAACAAGATGTGGATCACCAACGCACCGATCGCCGAAATCTTTGTGGTGTGGGCCAAGACCGAGGACGGCGTCATCTGCGGCTTCATCCTCGAAAAAGGCATGCAGGGGCTCAAGGCGCCGAAGATCCACGGCAAGTTCTCGCTGCGCGCCTCGGCCACCGGCGAGATCGTCATGGACGACGTGTTCGTCCCCGAGGCGAACCTGCTGCCCGGCGTCACCGGGTTGCGCGGGCCGTTCTCCTGCCTCAACAACGCGCGCTACGGCATCGCCTGGGGGGCGCTCGGCGCTGCCGAGTTCTGCTGGCATCAGGCGCGCAATTACACGCTCGACAGGAAGCAGTTCGGCCGGCCGCTTGCCGCCAACCAGCTGATCCAGAAAAAGCTGGTCGACATGCAGACCGAGATCACGCTGGGGCTGCACGCCTGCCTGCGCCTCGGCCGCCTCAAGGATGAGGGAAGCTGCCCGCCCGAAGCAATTTCGCTATTGAAGCGCAACAATTGCGGCAAGGCGCTCGACGTCGCGAGGCTCGCGCGCGACATGCACGGCGGTAACGGCATCCACGACGAATTCCACGTGATCCGCCACGTGATGAACCTGGAAACCGTCAACACCTACGAAGGCACCCACGACATCCACGCGCTGATCCTCGGCCGCGCCCAAACCGGCATCCCGGCTTTCGCGAATTGACGCCGCCTCGCTAACACAAGATCGCATTCCCGGCGAACCGCGAAAGCCGGGATCCACCGATCGTCCGGCCGAACGGTTGCGGGGGTGGATCCCGGCTTGCGCCGGGAATGCGGTTCTTGGAGTTCATACACGCTGTCTCCATCGCAAAAGTTCATGACACCGGCGGTTCGCTCCGCCTATCGTCGCAGCCATGCCGTTCTCAACCGTCGATTTCCTGCAGGCGCTGGCCGCCGGCATCCTGGTCGGCAGCGCCTATGCGCTGATGTGCATCGGTCTCGGCATCATCTTCGGCGCCATGCGGGTGATCAATTTCGCCCAGGGCGACTTCCTGATGCTCGGCATGTACGCCGCCTTCTACCTCACCGCGGGGTACGGCATCCTCGCCTTTCTCGGCCCCTATGGCGGGCCGATTGCCGCCGCCTTTCTCGCCGGGCCGATCGTCTTCGCGCTGGGCTGGGTGCTGCACCGCTTCATCGTCGCGCGCGTCACCGGCTCCGGCGCGGCGCAGATCGAGGGCGCCGGCGCCTACGGCCAGATCTTAGTGACGCTCGGCCTGTCGCTGATCCTGCAGAACGGCGCGCTGATCCTGTTCGGCTCGACCCCGGTCGGGGTGCGCACTCCGCTGTCGCGGCAGTCCTGGGAGATCGGCGAGGTGCTGTTCAACCAGGCCCGCGTCGTCAGCTTTCTCGTCGCGGTGGCGCTGGCGGCGGCGATGTACGTGTTTTTGAGCCGTACCCGCCTCGGCAAGAGCCTCCGGGCCGCCGCCGACAACCCGCAGGCGGCGATCTACATGGGGATCGACGTCGAGCGGGCGCACCGGCTGGCATGGAGCCTCGGCGTCGCCATCACCGCGATCGCCGGCGGCCTCGTCGCGACATTCCAGACCTTTCAGCCCTATGTCGGCTTCGATTTTGTCATCGTGATGTATGCCGGGGTCGTGCTCGGCGGCCTCGGCAGCAATCTCGGCGCGTTCTGGGGCGGCCTCGTCATTGGCATCGTGCAGCAGATGTCGACGCTGATCCTGCCCTACCAATTGCAAAACACCGCGATCTTCGTCGTCTTCCTGTTGATTATCTTCCTGCGCCCGCAAGGCCTGTTCGGCCAGCTCGGCGAGCGGGCGTGAGCCGTCGTCGATGAGGACCCGCGAGGAGACGCGGCGGCAGCTGTGGGCGATTTTCGCCGTCGCCGCGGCGATCCTTTTCCTGTCGTTTGTCGTGCTGCAGAGCGCCTATTACCAGCTGGTGCTGACGCAGGTCCTGCTGTGGGCGGTACTGTCGCTCGCCTGGAACCTGCTGTCGGGCTACAGCGGCTATTTCTCGTTCGGCCATGCCGCCTTCTGGGGGCTCGGCGCCTACACGGTGGCGCTAGGGATGATCCAGCTGGGCCTGCCGCCGTGGGTCACGATCCCCTGCGCCGCCATCGTCGGCGCCGCCGCCGGGGCGCTGATCGGCTTCCCGACCTTCCGCCTGCGCGGCCATTATTTCGCATTGGCGATGCTCGCCTACCCGCTGGCGACGCTCTACGTCTTCCAGTGGCTCGGCTACCAGGAGCTGACCCTGCCGATGCAGCGGCAGGCGCCGCTCCTCTACATGCAGTTCGCCGACCCGCGCTGGAGCACCGTTATCGCGCTGGCCCTGCTGGTGCTGGCGCTCTTGATCTCGCTCAAGGTCGAGAATTCGCGCTTCGGCATGGCGCTGTTGGCGATAAAGCAAAACGAGCCGGCCGCCGAGGCGGCGGGCATCGACACCTGGCGGTGGAAGATGCTGGCGCTGATGCTGTCGGGCGGGCTGGCGGCGATGGCGGGTGGGCTCTATGCGGTCGTGCTGCTCGTCGTGACGCCGGAGAGCGTCTTCGGCATGCTGGTCTCGGCGCAAGCGCTGATTCTCGCGCTGTTCGGCGGCGTCGGCAGCCTGTGGGGGCCGGTGATCGGCGCGATGGTGCTGGTGCCGCTCGCCGAGGGGCTGAATGCCGAGCTCGGCGATGTGCTGCCGGGCATCCAGGGCGTCGTCTATGGCATTGCCATCATCGCGATCATCCTGATGGCGCCGGAGGGGGTGTACTGGCGCATCCGCGACCGGCTGACGGCGCGGCGGCGTTCTGCGGCGCCGCCCGTGCCGGCCGCGGCGTCGCCGGCTGAACTCCCGGCCGCGAGCGTGACGCCGCTGCCGCGGCCGGCGGCGCCGGCCTCCGACCTCTTGGTGCTGCGTGACGTCGGGATCTCGTTCGGCGGGTTGCGCGCGCTCGACGGCATCGATCTGGCGATCCCCGACGGCGGCCTCTACGGCATCATCGGCCCCAACGGCGCCGGCAAGACGACGCTGTTCAACGTCATCAACGGCTTCCTCGCGCCGGACCAAGGCAGGATCGCCTTCGCCGGCGAGGACATCACCGGGCTGCGGCCCAACCGCGTCTGCCGCCGGGGCATTGGCCGCACCTTCCAGGTGGTGCGCGCCTTTCCGCGCATGAGCGTCCTCGAAAACGTCATCGTCGGCGCCTTTGTCGCCGCGCCCGACGATGCAACGGCACGGCGCATGGCAGGAGCGGCGCTCGACCGGGTCGGGCTCAGCGCCCGCACCGATATGCTCGCCGGCGGGCTGACCACGCGCGAATTGCGGCTGATGGAATTGGCGCGCGCGCTGGTGCCGAATCCGCGCCTCTTGCTGCTGGACGAGACCTTGGCAGGGCTGGGGCACGACGACCTCGACGGCATTCTCGCAGTGATCCGGCAATTGCGTGCCGACGGCATGACCGTGGCGATCATCGAGCACACGATGCAGGCGATGGTGCAATTGGT
>JBLMXS010000237.1:0-9150 GCA_050257895.1 Thiohalocapsa sp. | reverse complement strand
CAATGCTACACACGGTCAAGCGGTGGGTACCAATGGCTTACGAGGCGTTCCTCGAGTACCGCATGAACTCGGCCACCATCTCCGCCAGCGGCCTCGCGGTGATCCGGCGCCTGCTCGGCGGCGAAGCGATCGAGCAGGCCACCAGCGGCCTGTCGGCACGCGAATGGCGCGAGCTGATGGCGGTGCTTGGACGCGCCTGAGCGCTTGCCGGACCGCCCGCGCCGACCGATGATGCGGCATGGGAGGATCGCATGCGGATCGGGTTTATCGGCACCGGGACGATGGGGACGCCGATTGCCGGCGAACTGGTCAAAGCCGGGCATCGGCTGACGGTCTACGACATAAGGCCGGAGGCGACGGCGGCGCTCGCGGCGCAAGGGGCGGCGGTCGCCAACAGCGCCAGCGGCGCGGTTGCCGGCGCCGAGGCGGTGTTCACCTCGCTGCCGGGGCCGAACGAGATGGAGGCGACGGCGCTCGATCCCGACAATGGCATTCTTGCCACACTCGGGCAGGGCGGCGCCTATATCGACCTGACGACCAACCAGCCGGCGACGGTCCGCCTCGTCGAGGCGGCGGCCGCGAAGCGCGGCCTGGCGTTTCTCGACGCGCCGGTCAGCGGCCGGCCACCGAACATGACGGTGATGGTCGGCGGCGCCGAAGCCGACTTCGTCCGGTGCAAGAAGCTGCTCGAGGCAATGGCAAAAAATGTCTTCCATGTCGGGCCGAGCGGCGCCGGGTGCGCCGCCAAGCTCGTGACGCAATACATGGGCTACAGCAATTTCATCGCCGCCGTCGAAGGGCTCTTGATCGCCGCCAAGGCCGGCATCGATCTCGAGGTGCTGGCGAAGATCGTGCCGGTCAGCGCCGGGCAGAGCCGCACCTTCGACACCTCGGCCCGCACCATCATCAGCCGCGCCTTCGCCTCGAACGGCTCGCTCGACATCATCGTCAAGGACATGGACCTCGCCGTTAACCTGGCGCGTGAGGTCGGGGCGCCGGCCTCGCTCGGCGCGCTGGCCTACGACGCCTACAAGCGGGCGCAGGCGCAGGGTCTCGGCGGCGAGGGCTACCCGTCAGTCGCCAAGGTGCTCGAGGCGATGGCCGGGGTCGAACTGCAGGCGGAGCCGCGCGATGAGTGACAAAGGGGATCGGATCGAGCGGCTGCTGCTGGCGCAGGAGGTCGCCGAGTTCCTCTACCACGAGGCCGAGCTCCTCGACGCGCGCCGCTACGCCGAGTGGCTGGCCTTGCTGGCCGAGGACGTCCGCTACTGGATGCCGATGCGGCGCAACGTCAAATTCGGCGAAAGCGAGCGCGAATTCACCCGCGAAGGCACCGACATTGCCTGGTTCGACGAGGGCAAGGAGACGCTGACAAGGCGGGTCCGGCAGATCGAGACCGGCATCCACTGGGCCGAGGAGCCGCAATCGCGCATTTCGCACCTCATATCGAATGTGCAATTGGTGGAGGCCTCGCCGTCGGTCGCCGACGCGCTCGAGGTCGGTGTCCGCTGCCGTTTTCTGATCTATCGCAACCGCGTGGAGACCGAGACCGACCTGCTGGTCGGCAAGCGCGAGGATGTGCTGCGCCGCGCCAATGGCTCGAAAGACGGCGAGGGCTGGGTGATCGCGCGGCGCAAGATCATCCTCGACCAGAATGTCTTGCTGAGCAAAAACCTGACATTCTTTTTTTGATGTCCGCGAGATTGCTTCGCTTCGCTCGCAATGACGTTCAGGGCGTCATTGCGAGGAGCGCAGCGACGAAGCAATCTCGATCGCGCAGGGAGGGCTTTGCGATGACGACGGCGCGCACCACAGGTTATCGGCCGGGTCTCGTCGACATGGGCACCGGGCAGATCAGCCGCGAGATCTTTGTGAACGAGGAGATCTACGCCGAGGAGCAGGAGCGCCTGTTCACCCGCGCCTGGCTGTTTGTCGGCCACGAAAGCCAGATCCCTAATCCCGGCGATTTCTTCGTCTCGTGCATGGGCGAGGAGTCGGTGATCCTGTGCCGCGACCGCGCCGGCCAGGTCCACGTCTTTCTCAATTCGTGCCGCCATCGCGGCATGAAGGTGTGCCGCTACGACGCCGGCAACACCGCCGTCTTCACCTGCCCCTATCACGGCTGGAGTTTTTCGACCGACGGCCGGCTGGTCGGCGTCCCGTATTTCCGCGAGGCCTACCATTCGACGCTCGACCGCAGCAAATGGCCGCTTATCGAGGTGGCGCAGCTGTGCCTCCACAAGGGCACCGTGTGGGCCACCTGGGATCCCGACGCACCGCCATTTGTCGAGTATCTCGGCGATTTCGCGCCCTATCTCGACCAGACGCTCGACAGCTGGGACGGCGGCGACGGCGGCACCGAGATCCTGGGCGGCGTCCAGAAATGGCTGGTGCCGTGCAACTGGAAATTCCCGGCCGAGAATTTTTCCGGCGACAGCTACCACAATATCAGCCATCGCTCGGTCGACCTGGTCGGCGTCGGACCATCCGGCGCCGGCCGCCGCGACATGCCGGAACTGCAGCTGGCGCGAAAGCTGCACATCGCGATCCCCGACCGCGGCCACCAGACCACCGCCTATCTGTTGCCGTCGGCGGTGACGCCGCCCGCCGGCTACCAGCAATCGTCGATCGTCTCCGATTATTTCCGGCAATGCGAGGAGGCGCGGCGGCAGCGGCGCGGCGATTGGGGCCGGCTGATCACGCTGGTTGGCGAGGTCTTCCCGTCGACAGCGTTCCTCGCTCGCCAGCCGCGTACGATCGCGGTGTGGCACCCGCGCGGGCCGCATCAAACCGAGGTGTGGCGCTGGTATCTCGTCGACAAGGCGGCGCCGGACGAGGTGAAGCGCTTCCTGCGCGACTATTACATCCGCTATTCCGGTCCGGGCGGCATGACCGAGCAGGACGACATGGAGAACTGGAACTACGCGCACGCCGCCAGCCGCGGCACGATCGCGCGCCGCTTCCCCTACAGCTACGAGCAGGGGCTCGGCACCGAGGTCGAGAATTACGAATGGGAAGGCTTCCGCCTGCCGGGCAGCGTCGTCGACCTGACCAAGGCGACCTCGAGCGAGCACAATTTGCGCAACCTCTACCGCCGCTGGGCCGAGTTCATGGAGACCGAGGATTGGGACGACCTGATGACGTGGCGGCGCACAGAGCGGGCGGCGGCGGAATAATGCGTGTGATGAACTGCCCCCACCCCGGCCCTCCCCCGCCAGCGGGGGAGGGGGGACGCCAGCCGCACCTGCTTTCCCTCCCCCGCTGGCGGGGGAGGGTTAGGGTGGGGGTATCCCCCGAGGCGCCCGCCGCATGAGCGACCCGATCAACATCCGCGACCTGGTGCCCGGCACCTGCGTCGTCACCGGCGACGGCGCCGTCGCCGAGATCGTGTCGAACCCGCAGGACGGCGTCTGGCTGTTCGCCCGCTACCTCGAATCGCCGCGCGACCCGGCGCTGGTCGGCCAGGAAGACATGATCTTCGCGCAGGACGTCGTCGCCGTGCGGTCGGGTTAGCGATCGGGGAGCATGATGGCAGAAGAAGCGGCGCCTTCGCCTTACGCCGGCGACCGGGAGTTCTGGAACAGCGCCGGGGCGCGTGCCTGGACCGATCACCATGAACGGCAGGACCGGGCGCTCGCCGGCCTGGCCGAGGCGGCGCTCGCCGCCGCCGCGCCGCAGCCCGGCGAGAGTGCGCTCGACATCGGCTGCGGCAGCGGCACGACCGTGCTCGAGCTGGCGGCGCGGGTTGGTTCGCACGGCACCGTGCTCGGCGTCGACATCGCCGAGGCGTCGGTGGCGCGCGGCAGAGAGCGCATCGCCGCCGCCGGGCTGCGACAGGCCGAAATCATTGCCGCCGACGCCGCCACGCACGCCTTCCCGCCGCAGCGCTTCGACCTGTTGTTTTCGCGCCTCGGCGTGATGTTCTTCGCCGACCCGGCCGCCGCCTTCGCCAACCTGCACGGCGCCCTCAAGCCGGATGGCCGGCTCGCCCTGGCGGTGTTCCGCCCGGCCGCCGAGAACCCGTGGCCGAGCGCGCCGCATGACGCGGTGCGGCACCTCTTGCCGCCGACGCCGCCGCCGCGGCCCGGTGACCCGGGCATGTTCTCGTGGAGCGATCCGGCGCAGGTACGGGCAATCCTCGAGTCCGCCGGGTTTCGCGACATCTCGTTCACCGCGGTCGATCTCGATTACCGGATCGCCGGCAGCGGCGGCGCCGCCGAGGCGGCCGATTTCGCGATGCTGTTCGGGCCGCTGACGCGTCTGCTGCCGCTTCTCTCGGCGGAGCGATGCCAAGAGGTTCGGGCGACGCTTGAAAAATTCTTTCGCGGCCATGAAACGCCGGACGGCGTGGCGCTGCCGGCCGCCTTTTGGCTGGTGCAGGCGCGCGCCTGACGGGACTGTGCTCGCTACTCCACGACGATACGCGGGGCGGCGCGCCGTGCCGGCGCTTCGCCGGAGACTTTCGCCCAGATGCGGGCGGCGATGTCGCGGAAGGTTTGCGCGTAGGCCGAATCCGGAGCGGTGACGACGATCGGGTGGCCTTCGTCCGAGGTCTCGCGGATTCTTATGTCGAGCGGCACCTCGCCCAAAAACTCGGTGCCGAGTCGGCCAGCCTCGCCGCGGGCGCCGCCATGGGAAAAGATGTCGCTGCGCTCGCCGCAATGCGGGCACAGGAAATAGCTCATGTTCTCGATGATGCCGAGCACCGGCACGTTGACCTTCTGAAACATCGCGAGGCCGCGGCGGGCGTCGATCAGGGCGATGTCCTGCGGCGTCGAGACGATGACGGCGCCGGCCAGCGCCACCTGCTGCGCCATGGTCAGTTGCGCGTCGCCGGTGCCGGGCGACATGTCGACGACCATGATGTCTAATTCGCCCCAGGCGACGTCGCGCAGCATCTGCTGCAGGGCGCCCATCACCATCGGCCCGCGCCAGATCATCGGCGTGTCCTCCGCCACGAGGAAGCCGATCGACATGCATTTGATGCCGTAATTCTGCATCGGCTGCAGGATCTTGCCGTCGGCCGAGCCGGGCCGGCCGGAAATTCCCAGCATGCGCGGCATCGAGGGTCCGTAGATGTCGGCGTCAGGCACCCCGACCCTGAGCCCGTTGGCGGCCAGCGCCAGCGCCAGATTGGCGGCGACGGTGGACTTGCCGACGCCGCCCTTGCCCGAGGCGACCGCGACGATCGCCCGCACCCCGGGCGCCAGCGGCGTGCCGCGGGCGGGGGAGGGGGCGTGCTGCGCCGCCGGCTGCGGGGCCGCCTGCGGCGAAGGCCGGCGCGGCGGCGCCTCCGCCGTCAGCACCGCCGTCACCGACAGGACGCCGGGCAACGCCTCGACCGCCGCTTCCGCCGCCTTGCGCAATGGCTCGAGCCGCGGCCCGCGCTCCGGCTCGACCTCGATCGCAAAGCCGACATTTCCGTCGCGCACGACGACCCCCGAGACCATCCCGAGCGCGACGATGTCGCCGCGCTTCTCGGGATCGCGCACGGTGCGCAGCGCGTCGAGGACGTCTCTCTCGGTGACCGGCATGCCTCTACCCCGCGGGCGGGTTTGACGGCATTTAGGCGCGGGTCCGGCACTTGACAACACCCGGAAGAGCGCCCTCTGATCCGCTGACGCCCCGCGCCCGCCCGCGGCCGCAGCAGCGGCCAGCCGCGTCGGCGGTGCGGAGCGGCGGAAGGGATCCGATCGATGAAATGGTACAGTGAGGGCGGTGGCTCCAGCGGCGGTCCCTGGGGCACCGGGCCTCGCGGCGGCGGCGGCGACCGCGGCGGCGATCGTGGCCCCTGGGGCGGCGGCCGCGGTGGTGGCGGCGGCGGTGGCGGCGGCAATGGCCAGGGGCCGGGCGGCTTCCCGCGCGGGCCGCGCGGCCCGACGCCGCCCAATCTCGAAGAGATCCTGCGCCGCAGCCAGGACCGGCTGCGCAACGCCTTCCCGGGCGGGTTCAACGCCGGCACCGGGTTTGCGCTGGTGCTGCTCGGCGTCCTCGCGCTGTGGGTGGCGAGCGGCTTCTACCGGGTGCTGCCGGACGAAGAGGGCGTCGTGCTGCGGTTCGGTGCCTTCTCCTACCGCACCACGCCGGGCCTGCATTGGCACTATCCTGCACCGATCGAGACCGTCCTGAAGCCGAGCGTCACGCGCATCAACCGCACCGAGATCGGCTTCCGCTCCAGCGAGGGCACCGGCCGCGGCGCGGGCAGCCGCGAGCTGCCGCAGGAAGCGCTGATGCTGACCGGCGACGAGAACATCGTCGACATCAACTTCACGGTGTTCTGGCTGATCAAGGATGCGCAGAACTATCTGTTCAACATCCGCAACCCCGAGGGCACCGTCAAATCGGCGGCGGAGAGCGCGATGCGCGAGGTGGTCGGCGAGACCCCGATCGTGCAGGCCCTGGCCGAGGGCCGCGGCAAGATCGAGACCGACACGCAGAAGCTGCTGCAGGCCATCCTCGACGCCTACGGCGCCGGCATCCAGGTGACGCAGGTGCAGCTCGCCAAGGTCGACCCGCCGGCGCCGGTGATCGAGTCGTTCCGCGACGTGCAGCGCGCTCTCGCCGACAAGGAGCGGCTGCGCAACGAGGCCGAGGCCTACCGCAACGACATCATCCCGAAGGCACGCGGCGCCGCCGTGCAGACGACGCAGGACGCCGCCGCCTATCGCGCCGAGGTGGTGGCGCATGCGCAGGGTGACGCCGCTCGCTTCCTCGAGGTCTACAAAGCCTACAAGGCGGCACAGGACGTGACGTTGCAGCGGCTTTACATCGAGACGATGGAACAGATCCTGAAGAACAGCAACAAGGTCATTATCGACAAGGCGGCCGAAGGGCAGAGCGGCGTCCTGCCGTACCTGCCGCTGCCGGGCCTGCCGCAGCCGGGCGCCGGTACGGGGCCGGACGCGGCGGCGCCGCCGGCCGCTCCCCGCCCGGCGCCGACGGGACGCCGCTGATGAGCCACCGTCTACTCGCCATTGTCGGCGTCCTCCTGATCGTCGTCGGAATCCTGGCGGCGAGCTCGTTCTTCATCGTCGACCAGACCGAACAGGCGCTGGTCCTGCAATTGGGCGAAGTGCGCCGCGTCATCCGCGAGCCCGGGCTGCAGATGAAGCGGCCGTTCATCGAGAACGTCGTCGCCTACGACAAGCGGGTGCTCGATTTCGAGCCGCCGCACGAGGAGGTCATCGTCGCCGACCAGAAGCGCCTCGTCGTCGACACCTACACCCGCTACCGCATCTCCAACCCGCTGCAGTTCTATCAGACCGTCGGCAGCGAAGCCGGCATCCGGGCGCGGCTTTCGGCGCTCGTCACCGGCAGCCTGCGACGGGTGCTGGGCAACGTCACGCTCAACGACATCCTGTCGCACAAGCGCGCCGCGATCATGCGCCAGATCCGCGACGAGGTGGCCGCGGAGGCGAAGCCGTTCGGCATCGAGGTCGTCGATGTGCGGCTGCGCCGCGCCGACCTGCCCGAGGAGAACAGTCAGGCGATCTACGCCCGTATGCAGTCCGAGCGCGAGCAGCAGGCAAGGCAGTATCGCGGCGAAGGCGCCGAGGCGGCGCAGACGGTGCGCGCCAACGCCGAGCGCGAGCGCACCGTCATCCTCGCCGAGGCGCAGCGCGACGCGCAGCGGGTACGCGGCGACGGCGACGCCCAGGCGGTGAAGATCTATGGCGACGCGTTCGGGCAGGACAAGGAGTTCTTCGCCTTCTACCGCTCGCTGCAGGCCTATCGCGACGCGCTGAAGGGGCATGCCACCTCATTCGTGCTGGCGCCGGAAGGCAATTTCTTCCGCTTCTTCCAGGGCCCGCAGGCTGTCCGCTCGGCCGGCTCGAAGGGCAGCCCGGCAGCCGCCGCGCCAGCGACGCCGCCGACGCCGGCATCGGGCGGGGCGAGCCCGCAGTGACCGGCGCCTGGGCCCGCCGCCTGGCGTAATGCGGGACCTCGCAACCGGGCTCGCCCTCGTGCTGGTCATCGAGGGCATCCTCTACGCGCTGTTTCCGGAGGGGATGAAGCGGGTCGCCGCCCGCGCGATGGCGGTGCCGCCGCAGCTGTTGCGCGCCTCGGGGCTGCTGGCGGCGGCGTTCGGCGTCGTCATCGTATGGCTGCTGCGACATTGAGCCCGGCCCGCCTATCCCCCGGCCCGCCCGTCCAAACGGGCGGGGACTGGTTTGCCGGGCGCTTCTCGCGTAAGCTGCATGCGGTGCGCTGCCGCGGTGTGTGGCGAGCTCGATGCAGGCCAATCTTGCGCGCCATGCCTTCTTGCGGGGAGTTAAACAACGTGTCGTTGCTTTCATTGGGATTGCGGCGGTCGGCGGTCATCGTCGTCGCGGTGGCCGCGCTGACGATGCCCGGCCTGCGGTTGTCGGCGGGGGCGCGGCCGGCGCCGGACAGTTTCGCCGATCTGGCGGAGCAGCTGTTGCCGTCGGTCGTCAACGTCTCGACGACCCAGACGCTGAAGCCCGAGCAGAAAGAGCGCCTGGGCAAGCATTTCCCGCCCGGCTCCCCGTTCGAGGAGTTCTTCAAGGACTTCTTCGACCGCAACAGCCAGCGCGGCGACAGCCCGCACGCGAAGCCGCGCAAGGCGACCTCGCTCGGCTCCGGGTTCATCATCGACCAGACCGGCTACATCGTCACCAATAACCACGTCATCGCCGACGCCGATGCGATCACCGTCAACCTGCATGACGACACCAGCCTGAAGGCCGAACTGGTCGGCCGCGACACCAAGACCGACGTCGCCGTGCTCAAGGTCAAGACGGACAAGAAGCTGGTGGCGGTGCGCTGGGGCGACAGCGAGAAGGCGCGGGTCGGCGACTGGGTGCTGGCGATCGGCAACCCGTTCGGCCTCGGCGGCAGCGTCACCGCCGGCATTCTCTCGGCCCGCCAACGCGACATCAATTCCGGCCCCTACGACGATTTCCTGCAAACCGACGCCGCAATCAACCGCGGCAATTCCGGCGGGCCGATGTTCAACATGGACGGCGAGGTGATCGGCATCAACACGGCGATCTATTCGCCCTCCGGCGGTTCGGTCGGCATCGGCTTTGCGATCCCGTCGGATACCGCGAAGAACGTCATCGCGCAGCTTAAGGAGAAGGGGCACGTCACCCGCGGCTGGCTCGGGGTGTCGATCCAGAACATGACGCC
>JBLMXS010000236.1:0-5050 GCA_050257895.1 Thiohalocapsa sp. | reverse complement strand
TCGGCAGCACGCAGACCGGACAGCCGGGCCCGTGGATCAGCTCGATCGACTCCGGCAGCATGCCTTCGATGCCGTAGCGGAAGATCGAATGGGTGTGGCCGCCGCACACCTCCATGATGTGCAGCGGCCGCGCTTGCGCCAGGCCCTTTTCCGCGAGGAGGCGGCGGATCCCGCCGAGCAGCGCTTCCGCCTTGCCGCGGTCGCGGAATTCGTCGGCGTATTTCAAGGCGTGGCCTCCGCCCCCGCCGCGGCTGCCGAGCCACGATCGTCGGCCAGCAGCGTGTGCACGAGGTCCCACAGGATGTGATAGGCGGCGACGTGACACTCCTGGATGCGGTGGATCGAACTCGACGGCACGACGAGGCAGTGGTCGACCGTTCCCGCCCGCTGCATCACCCCGCCGTCGCCGCCGGCCAACCCGATCGTGATGAGACCCATCTCTTTCGCCTTGGCGAAAGCGGCGACGAGATCGGGTGAGTTGCCGCTGGTCGAGACGCCGATCAACCCGTCGCCGCGCTTGGCCTGCGCCACGATCTGGCGTACGAAGACGTGCTCGAACCCTATATCGTTGCCGACCGCGGTGATCATCGCGATGTCGGCGGCGAGGTTGATCGCCGCCAGCGCCGGCCGGCCCGCCGTCACCGGATGGGTGAATTCGACCGCGATATGCGCCGCGTCGCACGAGGAGCCGCCATTGCCGATCGCAAACAGCCGGCCGCCGCCGCGATAGATGGCGGCGACTGCGTGCGCCGCCGTCACCAGCCGCTCGCCCACCTCGGCAAAGAAGCGCGCGTTGGTGTCGCGCGAGTCAGCCGCCTTCTCAGCCACCGAATGCAATAAGGCCTCGCCCAGCTGGGCTGCGTCCTGCGCCTTGCGATGCAGGAACGGGTACAGGGTCTCGAGGATCGGCTCATTCGACATCGTCAATCCGCCGCCGCCGCGTCGGCCGCGTCCGCCATCGCCTCGAGCTCGGCCTGCTGCTCGCCCAGCTCCTCGAGGAGCTGCAATGTCTTTTCCGCCTCCTCGGCATCGATGCGGCTCATCGCGAAGCCGACATGCACCAGCACCCAGTCGCCGAGACACGCTTCGAACGGGTGGTCGTCGTCGACGACGCAGATCAGGTTGATCTGCCGCCTGACGCCGCAAACATCGACGGTTGCCAGCATCGCCTCGGGATCATCGAGCGCGACGATCCGGCCGGGTATGCCCAGACACATTATCGCTCTCCCTCCAGCAGCCGCGCCGCCGCCACGGCCGCCTGGCCCAATGCCAGCCCGCCGTCATTCGCCGGCACCGCCGCGTGCGTCAGCACGCGCAACCCGGCGCCGTGGAGACGCCGCTCGGTCTCTTCCAGCAGAACGGCGTTCTGAAAGCAGCCGCCGGACAAGGCCACCGTATTTACGCCGAGCGGCCCCGCCAGGCGCGCCGCCATGTCCGCGAGCGCCGCTGCTAGACCGCGGTGAAACCGCGCCGCGACGACACCGGCCGGGGTGCCGCAGGCTAAATCGTCGAGCAGCGCCGGCCACATCGGCCCCGGGTCGAGCGAGCCGGCAGCCGGCTCGAACGGGTAGCCCTCGCACCCGGCCAATGCGTTGCGGTCGACGATCGCTTCGAGCCGCATCGCCGCTTCGCCCTCATAAGTCTGCCGCTCGCGGCTGATATCGAGCGCCGCCGCGACAGCGTCGAACAGCCGGCCGCATGACGAGGCGATCGGCGAATTGACGCCACGGGCGATCACCGCATCGAGCGTCGGGAGCGGCTTTGCCGCCAGGTACGCGCACAGCGGCAGGCTCGCCCAGCGCCGCGTTACCGCCGGCCAGCCGATGGCGCGGCTGAGATGCGCATAGAGGTTGCGCCACGGCTCGTGCACCGCCTGGGCGCCGCCCGGCATCGCAACCGGCGCCAGCGCCGCGAGGCGGCGGTACGCGCGGTAGTCGCCGAGGAGAAACTCGCCGCCCCAGATCGTGCCGTCGTCGCCCCAGCCGAGCCCGTCCATGACGATGCCGATCACCGCTGGCGCCCCCAGAGGCCAACCGTTTTCGGCGAGGCAGGCGGCGAGGTGGGCGTGATGATGCTGCACCTCAAAGAGTGGCAGGCCGGCCTCCAGCGCCATCTCGCGCGCCAGCTTGGCCGACAGGTATTCGGGGTGCTGATCGGCCGCCAATGCCGTGGGAGTGTGGTCGAACAAGGCGCGGTAGAGCGCCAGGTTCTTGCGGTAGTCGTCGAACGCCAGCGGGTGCTCGAGGTCGCCCTGGTGCTGCGACAGGATCGCCTTGCCGTCCTTGACCAGGCAGAACGTCGCTTTGACTTCGCCGCCCATCGCCAGCAGCGGCGGCGCCGCCGCGAACTCCTGCGGCAATGGCAGCCCCGCCGGAGCGTAGCCGCGCGCGCGCCGCAGCAGCCGCAGCCGCCCGCCGACCACGCGCCCCACCGAATCATCGACGCGGTTGGCGATCGGCCGGTCGTGGATCAGCGTATAGCGCGCGATCTCGCCGAGCCGCGGCATCAGTTCGTCGTCACCGGTGACCTGCGGCTCGTCCGCGAGATTGCCGCTCGTCATCACCGCCGGGCCGTCGAGTTCTTGCAGCAGCAAGAGATGCAGCGGCGTCGTCGGCAGCATGAAGCCGAGCGTGTCGAGCCCCGGCGCAATCGCCGGCGGCAGCCGCTCCGGCCCCGCGGCCGGCAGCAGCACGATCGGCGCCGCCGCCGAGCGCAACGCCGCCGCCGCAGCCCCATCGACATGGCAGTAGCGCGCGATCGTCGCGAGGTCGCGCGCCATCAATGCGAAGGGCTTGCGGTCGCGGCGCTTCAAATGCCGCAGCCGCGCCACCGCGGCGACATTGGCGGCGTCACACGCCAGCTGATATCCGCCGATCCCCTTGACCGCAAGGATCTCGCCATCGCGCAGCAACCGCGCCGCGACCCTGACCGCATCGCCATCCACCGGCAGCAGATCGGGCAGGCGGACCAGCGACAGGCGCGGACCGCATGCCGGACACGCGATCGCTTCGGCATGAAAGCGCCGGTCGGCCGGATTGCGGTATTCGGCCGCGCAGGCCGGGCACAGCGCGAACCCCGCCATCGTCGTGTTGGCGCGGTCGTACGGCACCGCGCCGACGATGCTGAGCCGCGGCCCGCAATGCGTGCAGTTCGTGAAGGCGTAGCGATGACGGCGCTCGCCGGGCGTCAGGATCTCGCCGGCGCAGGTGGCGCAGATCGCCGCGTCGGGAGCGACCTCGGTGCGCACCACTCCGGCCAGGCTGTCGGCAATGTGGAAGCCGGACGGCAGGGGCGCCGCCAGCGGCCACCGCTCGACCGCTTCGATCTGCGCCAACGGGGGCGGTTCGGCTTTGAGGCGATCGAGCAGCGTATCGATGGCGGCGGCGTCGCCGCTGGCGCGGATGACGACTCCGGCGGCATCGTTGAGCACCTCGCCGTCGAGCCCGAGCTGGCGCGCCAGGCGCCACACCGTCGGGCGGAACCCGACCCCCTGGACGCGCCCGCGCACGCGGATCTCGACCGCGACCCGGGCGCCCATTGGGTCGCCCAGGGTGCCGACTGCCATCGCCGCGCCCAGCCTCACACCCAGCTCACATATTGCTCATGCGGAAATAGCGGATCAGATCCGGGATCTGCGACAGGACGATGCCGACGACCAGCATGCCGACCGCCATGCCGGCGATGCCGCAGGCGGTGATCGTCGGCGGCGACGCGGGCGTCGCCGCCACCGGAGTTGCCGCTTCCCTGCGGGTCACGATCGCATTCTCCATCACGCCACCTCCTGCTCGTCGATCTCGTCGCGGATCTCTTCCATCAACTCGCGCGCCAGCCGCGCCACCAGATCGGCCGCCGGCGGCACCGCCGCCCTGACCGGCGGGCTGAGGCCGATCTCGCCTTCGCGGTCGTGGACGAGGCGCAGCGGCTCGCAGGCAACCAGCAGCACACGGCGCCAGCTTGCCCCGAGCAGTGCCGCGAGCCGCAATACCTTGTGCGGCTCCATCGCATGCGGTGACAGCAGCAAATCCTCCGGCTCGTCGGCGCTGACCTGCGGCATGTCCGGTTCGATCACCGACAGCGTCCCCGGCGGCTCGCCGCGTGGCGCCGCATCGACCAGGATCGCCGCCGCCCAGCCGTCGAGCAAGGCGTAGACGAGGTCGAGGCCGCGAATGCCGAAATCGGCGACCGTAACCGCCGATGGCAGCGCCCGCCCGCGCAGCTCCTCGGCGACCGCGACACCGAACCCGTCGTCGCCGTCGAAGATGTTGCCGATGCCGGCGACGAGGATGCGGCTCACGGCGTCTCTCCCGACGCCAGCGGCAGCAGCTCGTCCTCGGCGAAAAAGAAGCGGTGGCCGGGCATCCGCGCCAGGCCGAGATCGCGCCCGGGATCGCCCACGATCGTCACCGCGACATGCAGCCGGTCCTCGAAATCGCGCTCGATCGCCTCGACCACCGCGACCTGGCCCTTGAGCACGACATCCATGACATCGCCCCCCTCCTTCGGCTTGATCCGCACCCGGTCGCCGATCCGCAACGCCGAGCCGGCCGGCACCTTGTGCGCAATATCGCGAAACGTGCCGTGCAGGCGCGCGAGCTGTTCTTCGCCCAGCGCCTCGGTCCGCGTCAGCAGCGCCCGCGTCGTCGGGTCGGCCGCCATCATCTCGCGCTTTTCGGCGTCGGTCAGCGTCAGGATGCGCAGCGTGAGGATCTCGTCGATCTCGCAGCCATCGAACAGGTCGCCGGGGCTTTCCGGCGCGATCTGCGGGTGGTCGTACAGGATAATCGGCGACGACAGCACCAGATCGCGCTCGCCCGGCCGCCCCGCCAGCACAGGCCAGGTCCCGTCGTTGTGGCAGAGGGCGGCGGCGGCGGCGAGCGCTGGCGGCGGGTCGAGCAGCGACACGAAATCGCCGCCATCTACCGCCAGCAGCGTGTGGGCCGAGGCGCAGGCAGAGCCCTGCGCGCTCTGGCGATCGGCGAGCGCCGCCGCATCGAGCGGCGTATCGTTGTCGACCCGCGCGCTGAGCCGGTAGAGACCCGCCGCCCCCCGC
>JBLMXS010000235.1:0-3493 GCA_050257895.1 Thiohalocapsa sp. | reverse complement strand
CGCGCCTTCAGCCCGGCGTCGATGTCGTCGATGATCGTGAACTTGGCGCGCGGCGCCTCGCCGGCGGGGCAGAAGGCGTCGCCGACCGCGCATTGGTCGGCCGGGCACAGCTCGAATCCGTCCGACGTGTCGACCTCGACCGCGTAGAGGAAGCGGCCGCCGATGAACTCCGCCCGGGTGATCAGCGGCCCAGTTGGACCAATAACCGGGGCGCGGATATATTGCTGCAGCACGTGCAGGCCGTCGATCGGAGGCTCGTAATCGCTGCTGTCGAGATGCGCAGCGAGCGCTTCCGGCGTGTGGAAAAGCCGCACGCCGAGCCCCTTGCCGCCGCGGTTCGGCTTGAGGATCACCGCCTCGCCGGGGAAATGGCGACGGGCCGCGTCGACCAGCAGTTCCGCGCCGGCGACGAGCACGCTGCGCGGCATGCCGATGCCGGCAGCTGCGAGCGCCGCGTACTGGCGGGCCTTCGAAATCTCCAGATCGAGCGCGCGCGGACCGTTGACGACGAGCCGCCCGTGGGCCGCCAGCCAAGCCAGAACCGACGCGGTCAATTCGGCGGCGTAGCGGTGGTTGCGGGTGTGCGAGGAGGCGCTCATCCGGTTGTAGAAGATGCCGGCCGGCGGCGGCGCCGACAGGTCGAAGACGCCGCGGTCGAGAAACCAGTCGCGCCACGGCAGACGCTCGGCGTCGAGCGAAGCGGCCAGCGGCTTCAGCCACTCGGCGTTCTCGTGAATGACGTGGATGTGCATGCCGGGGCGCTCCATGCTGGCGGCGTCAATTTACATGTCGGATTGCCCCCGTGGTCTCACAATATGCATTTGACTCTGTGAAATCACCCGATCGCATCTCCAGCGATTGCGGTGATCCGAGCTGTCGCCGGGATTGCGGTTCGGTTTTGCATTTCCCGCCGTGCCCTTCCTGTCTTCGTGGTGAATAATCTGTCCCGCCAGGGACAAGCGGAGGCGATGATGGGGCGGGTCGAGGGAAGGGTGGCGCTGGTGACGGAGGTGAGCGGCGGAGTCGGCGGGGCCGGCGCCGAGGGCTTGGGCGCGAGGGCGCGTCGGTGCTGTGCACCGACATCGACGCCGTCGCGGGCAGCGACGCGACGGCCGCCGTATCCGCGATTCCGGCGACCAGGCGGCCCGCGGCAGAATTAAACCCATGACGCTCGTCGGCGATCGCATCGGGATTATCTCATTGGGGTTGAGCTGCCAAACCGCCTTCCAGCTGTGGGCGACGAAGGATCTGATAAGCGCAAATTGGCGGCGCGAGCTGGCGTACGAGTCGTGCTTCTTCAACTGGCTGCTATGTGATTGCACCGGGCTCGCGAGGTTCATCGAGGATTATGCCGGGCGCGGTCTTGCTCCGGGCGACATCATGCGGAATGCGAGCGAAACTGAGCCGCTTCAGGTACGCGACTACCGAATCTGGTTATGGCACGAGAAATGGGTGGAACCCGTCGGCGACGAGGATCTTCGTCGTATAACCTTGAAATACGATTATCTCCTGCAAAAATTCTGGAGCCTTCGCAGTCTGCGGCTACGGCATTTCATCATCAGCAATTGCCAGAGCAATCTGAATGATGTGATCAATTTCAGGAATTTGTTTCGGTTCAATCTCTCGCCGGCCGACGCCAGCCGCATCGAGTCGGCGATCGATGATGCCTTCCCACGCGGCAAGAATATTTTCCATTACGCCTGTTATCGCGAGCGCATCGAAAATGACGGGCCGATCGGATACTATCCGATGCCGCAAGACGATTCTGAATGGAAAGGATCGACGGAAAACTGGTGCGGCTTTCTGAGTGCACGACTTGCCCGTCGCCCTGGCTGGCTAAAAAACGTAAGGCGCTTACCGGAGGGCCGCTTGCGGGCCTCGCAGCTGAAGTGAGAGGTGGGATATGGGGCGCGTCGAGGGGAAGGTGGCGCTGGTTACCGGTGCGGGCGGCGGCATCGGCGGCGCCGGGGCGGAGGGCTTGGGGCGCGAAGGGGCAGCCGTCTTTTGCACCGATCTCGATGCGGCGGCGGCCGAGGCGACCGCGGGGCGCATCCGCGCCGCCGGCGGGAGGGCAGCGGCGCTCGGGCTCGACGTGCGCGACCGCGCTCAAGTCAATGCGGCGGTGGCGGCCTGCGTCGAGCAATTCGGCCGGCTTGACGTGCTCCTCGAATGCGCCGGCATCAGCCACCGGATGAATTTTCTCGATCTCGACGTCGCGACCTGGGACCGCATCATCGCGGTCAACCTCACCGGCATGTTCCATCTCGGCCAGGCGGCGGCGCGGCAGATGGTGAGCCAAGCCGCGGCAGGCAGGCCGGGCGGCAGCATCATCAACATCACCTCGCAGCTCGCCGAGGTGGCGCGGCCGGAGAGGGCCGCCTATGTCGCATCGAAAGGCGGCGGCCGCTCGCTGACGCAGGCGATGGCGGTTGACCTCGCCGTGCACGGCATCCGCGTCAACGCGATCGCTCCCGGGCCGACGCTGACCGGGTTGACCCGCGCCAGCTACACCGATCCGCGAGCGCGGGCGGCGACCGAGGCGCTGATCCCGCTCGGCCGGCTAGGCGAGCCGGACGATCTGGTCGGCGCAATCCTGTTTCTCGCCGCGGATGAATCGCGCTGGGTGACCGGCAGCACGGTCACCGTCGACGGCGGCTACAACACGATCTAGACCGCGGACAAGCCGTCGCGGGTAACACCCCGGGCGGCGGAACGGCGGCCGGTGCACGGCCGGTGCTGCCCGACTTGTGAGCCCCCTTGATCCGTGCTAGGGGTGCGGCAACGGCAAGTCGAGGTTCGGGCGCCGCGCTGGTGCCCGCGCCGCGCAACGGCCGGCACGGGCGCGACGATGGCGATCCCCGATGGCCATCCCCAAGGGCGATCCCCAATGGCGATGATTGACGATTATGCGCAGATCGCGGCCGAGCTGCGCCGCATCCGGGCCGAACACCGCACCGGGCAAGAGGCGGCGCAGCCGCCGCTTGCGCACGATCGGGCGCCGCAGAGCCTGGGACGTCCTCCCGGTCACCCGATGCGGCGGACGCTGGCCGGCGAATTGCTCTACCGACGGCTGGTTTCCTCGCGCCGTTAAAGCCGCCTGAAAGCCGGCGACATGAGCTCGGCAACGAGGCCGCTGGCGGTGCTTGTCGCGCTGGCCGCAATGGGCTCGTCGGCATTTGCCGCCGGCATCGACGCGCGCAGCTACAGCTGCGCCGCGCTGCAATCGCTGATCGCGGCGCAGGGCTATCTCTTCATCAGCCAGCCATTCGGCGATTTCGTCGTTGCCAACGGCAGTTTCTGCGGCGGCGGCGCCAAGCTGGAGCGGCGCAGCGTTGAGACCGCCGACAGTCCCGCGTGCCCGGTCAATTACTGCAACGAGTTCACCTCGAGCGAAGAAAACTAGACTAGCCGGCCGAGAAACCTCCGCTACTTGGCCTCGGCCACCCGCTCGTGCGCCTCGGCCTCCTGGAGCAGCCGCGCCTTGACCCTGGGC
>JBLMXS010000234.1:0-5237 GCA_050257895.1 Thiohalocapsa sp. | reverse complement strand
TGACCGAGACGATCCAGGATGTTCAAGGCACAGCAACGCAGCGCCTTCGCGCCATGCTCTATGCGGCCCCGACCGGCGCGCCGCCCCCGGCGCCGCAGCGCGAGTACATTCTCGTCTCGGCCGCGGAGGAGGAAGATCGGGCCTGGGTGGACATCGACGCCGGTATCGACGTCAATCCCGCAGCCCTGACGCTACCCTCGGTGACTCTCGCCTGACAACCAGGAGCGCATGCGATGACCCCTTCGGACGCGGGCCTGTTCGCCCGCATCGCCGGCGCGCTGAGCATCGGCCTGCCGCATCTGCTGCTGCAGTTCATCGTGGCGTTGGCGTTGCTCGCCGCCGGCGTCGCGATCTACATGGCAGTCACGCCGTTCCGCGAACGCGAGCTGATCGGACAGGGTAACACGGCGGCCGGCGTGGTGCTGGCAGGCGCGATCACTGCGCTCGCGATCCCGATCGCGGCGACGCTGGCGACCACCGCCTTCGTGCTCGACCTGGCGATTTGGGGCGGCGTGGCGGTGCTGTTGCAGCTCCTCGTCGTGCTCGCGGTCTCACTCGTGTTCCATCATCTTCGCGCCGCAATCCAGCGCGGTAATGTCGCGGCCGCGCTGGCGCTGGCGGCGACGCAGATTGCCGTCGGCCTGCTGAATGCCGCCGTCATGATCCCCACCTGATCACGGACAAGCTTCGGAGAGGCCGCATCATGGTCATGCAATTCATCGGCAACCTGCTCGGGGTCAAGGCCGACCAGGCGGTAAACGCCGGCATCGAGGCGCTGGTACGCTGGGACCCGCAAGGCGCGACCGAGGCGGAGCTGCGCACAATGGAGCAGCATTTGGACGAACTCGGATTGCAGGTCGCCCGTGCGCGCCAGAGCTACGACCGCGAGCGCCGGGAAGCGGATGCGATCCAGACTCTGGCGCACCAGCGCCTGGCCGCGGCCGAATCGCTGCGGGATCAAGTCAACGGCTCCAGCGACCCGGCCCGCAAGGCCGATCTCGAGAAAAGTCTCACGACACTACTCGACCTGATGGAGAAGATGGCCCCGGAGGTGCATCGCGAGGCGCAGGACGCCGAAGACGCCAAGGCCTTCCTCGAGCAACTCGAAGCCGCCTATGCCGATGCCGGCGGCAAGCTCAAGACGGCGCGCAACCAACTCGAAAGGGCGCAGCGCGACATGGCGCGCGCGGCGCAGCGGCGCGAGGTGGCGGAGCAGCAGGCCGAGGCGGCGCGCCGAGCGGCCGGGCTATCGCAGACTACCAGCAGCCTCAATATCGCGCTGAAGGCGATGAACGAGAACGCGGCGCGGGATCTGGCGTCGGCCGAGGCGGCGGCCGCCAAGGCGCGGCTGCTGGCGCCGACCCATCCGGAGAAAGAAGACCCAAACATCGCCGCGGCCATGGCCGCCGCCTCGGGCCAGGAACCCGCGCCGGTCGGCGTCGCCAACCGGCTGGCGGCGTTAAAGGCGAAGTTGGGATAGCCTCAGTCCGACCTTTACGGGCACCGGCCGCGACGGCGATCTCGGTTCGACCTCCGGCCGGACTCCGTTAATCGTGATTGAACAGCTCGTGGCCGATGTGCTCCTCCTCGCGGCGTACATGATGGTGCTCGTGGTTGAGGTGCTGCTGCATGGACCACGCGCCGTAAACATCGCCGTGACGCAGCATTCCTCACGCGCAAACCGCTCACGGTTCATGTGGCCCCGCTCACGGGCGATATGTCCCTGCTCACGCTGGACATGGTCGGAGGAGTATCCGCCCCAGTCGAAGTCGGCATCCTCATGGGCCAGCGCTGTCGCTGAAGCGCCGCCGACGGCAACGACAAAGGCTACCAGTCGCCGCGGCGGTACATCTCATCGCGAGCTCGCTGTTCCCGCCACATGTGCCGGCGTTCCTGTTGGATGTGACCGGCCATCGGATCGCTGTAGCCGTAGTACCCGCCCCAGTACGGCCAGCCGGAATCGTGGGCTGACGCTGTCTATTCTGCTGCGACGGCCTCGCCCCGACCGGATCGCTGTGGTATGGGAAGCGCATTGCGGCACCCGGTCGGGATCATGCGAGGTTGGTGGCTACGGGTTCTCGTCGTGCTGCTCGCGCTGGCGCTGACCGGCGGCAACGCGCACCTTGACGCGCATCCCGTCATCAGTTCGGAGCATGACTGCGACGGCGCCGCACACCCGCACACATCCTCTGCGGATAGCGCAGCAAACCTCGCCGATCGCGCCTGCTGCTGCGACTGTCTCGGCTGCCTCTCGCCGATGAACCTGTCGTCCCCACTCGGGATCGTCGCAGTGCGTTTTCCGATCGAGGCGATCGGTTTTGCATGGTCCGCCTCCTTCCGGCCCGGCCGCACCCTGCTGCCCGATCCGCCTCCTCCCAGGCCCGGCGCACTGAGCTGACCGCGCCACCATCCGGCGCGGCCGCCCGCGGTGCGCCTGCATGCGTCCGCGATACCTGATCTCTACAGATTTCCACCAAGGGCAGGCTTTTGGCGTCGTGCAGCCGTGCCGAAACCCTGAGGAGAGATTTCATGAACTCCGGACGATTCCGGCCGATGCAGGCCGGTACGCTTTCCCTCATGCTCGCCGCCGGGACAGCGGCGACAGCGCCGCCTGTTCTCGGCGTCGATCTCGGCAGCTCGGCGCGCATTCCGCCCGCCGGAGGTATGGCCGGGGAGGGCGAGGGGGCTTTGAAGACCGGTCGGCCCGTCGCCCCCAAAGCGAGCCGGGTCCATACCGAGATGAGCGCTCCCGCGCCCGCCATGCCGGGCATGGGCCACGGCTCGCATGGGGGTAGGCCGGCGGGGCACGGAGCACACTGATGCGCCCCCTGCCGCGCAATGCGATTACTCGCCGCCGTTTCGTGCAGGGCATCGCCGCCGCCGGGCTCTCGCCGGCAGCGCCGCGCCCCGCTTTCGCCATCGGTCCCCAGGCAGTCCTGAGCGGGACCGAGTTTCGGCTCGAAACCGCGCCGCTGGCAGTCAACATCACTGGCCAAACGCGCACCGCAACCGCGATCAATGGCCAGATCCCGGGGCCCATCCTGCGCTGGCGCGAAGGCGACACGGTGACCCTCGCCATCAACAACCGGCTCGCCGAGCCAACCTCGATCCATTGGCACTCCATTCGGGTGCCCTCGCCGATGGACGGCGTGCCCGGTCTGAGCTTCCGCGGCATCGCCCCGGGCGAAACCTTCGTCTACCGCTTCCCGGTACGTCAAAGCGGCACCGCCTGGTACCACAGCCACTCCGGCCGCCAGGAGCAGACCGGGCTGTACGGGCCGTTGGTGATCGAGCCCCGCGGCGGCTACGCGCACCCTTTCGACCGCGACTATGTCGTGATGCTGTCGGACTGGAGCGACGAGAGCCCCGAGACGATTGTCAGCAACCTCAAATTCCAGAGCGACTACTACAACTTCCGCCAACGGACGCTGGGAACGTTCATCGGCGACGTGAACCGCCAGGGCCTCGCCGCGACGGTCTCCGATCGGCTGATGTGGGGCGAGATGCGGATGAGCCCGACCGACATCCTCGACGTGTCGGGCGCGACCTACACTTATCTGGTGAACGGGCAGCCGCCGGCGGCGAACTGGACGGCGCTGTTCCGGCCCGGCGAGCGGGTGCGGCTGCGCTTCATCAACGGCTCCGCGATGAGCATCTTCGATGTTCGCATCCCCGATCTGCCGATGACCGTGATCCAGGCCGACGGCAACGATGTCGAACCGGTCACCGTCGACGAGTTCCGCATTAGCGTCGCCGAGACTTACGACGTGATCGTAGAGCCGACCGAAGCGCGCGCCTACACGATCTTCGCCCAGGCCGAGGACCGCACCGGCTATGCAAGCGGCACGCTTGCGCCGCGGGCCGACATGAGCGCCCCGATCCCGCCGATGGACCCGCGGCCGCTGCGCACGATGACCGATATGGGGATGGGCGGCATGGACCACGGTGCGATGGAGGGGATGTCGCGCGGTCAGGCGTCGATGCCGGAAATGAACCACGGGGGGATGGCCGCAACCCAAGGGGAAATGCAGGCGACGAGCCATAGCGGCATGCACATGAACAAACGGCCGATGCCGGGGATGAGCCACGGCGCGATGCCCGGCATGGCGCCATCAGGCACCGCCTCCGGGCTCGAAGGCCAGGTCGGTGTCGACAACGTCGCGATGATGCCGACCGAGCGGCTCGACCAACCAGGCGACGGCTTTCCGCCGGGGCGGCGGGTGCTGCGCTACACTGACCTGCACGCGACTCGCCCGGGCATCGATCCGCGGCCGCCGGGTCGCGAGATCGTGCTGCATCTGACCGGCAACATGGAACGCTTCATGTGGGGCGTCGACGGCAAGAAATATTCCGAAGCCGGGCCGATCATCATCAGGCGCGGCGAGCGGGTGCGCTTCACGCTGATCAACGACACGATGATGGAGCACCCGATGCACCTGCACGGGCTGTGGAGCGAACTCGAAAACGGGCACGGCGAATACCGCCCCTACAAACACACGATCAATGTCAAACCCGGCGAGAAGCTGAGCTTCCTCGTCAATGCCGACGAACCCGGCCGTTGGGCCTTTCACTGCCACCTGCTCTACCATATGGAATCCGGCATGTTCCGGGAGGTGCGGGTCCTGTGAAGGCGATCCGCACAGTCCTTTGCGCGGCCGCTGCCCTCGGCGGCATGACAACTGCGGCGGCAGCCCAGGTCCCTACGGCGCCGGCTCAACCCAGCTCTCCGGAAGCCGCAAATCTCGGCCAGCCCGTCGCCGACAGAGCAATTCTCGTCCACGGCTTGCTCGACCAATTCGAGGGACGGACCGACGGCGGCGCACCGGATCTGCGCTGGTCGGGGGAAGGGTGGGTGGGCACCGATTACGACAAGTTCTGGGTCAAGACCGAGGGTTTCCGGCGCCGCGACGGCTCGGTCGACGACGGCCGTCACGAGTTCCTCTACTCGCGCGCCGTGTCGACGTATTTCGACCTGCAGGGCGGGCTGCGCAGCGATATCGATTCGCGGCGCAACCGCAACCGGGCCATCTTCGGCGTGCACGGGCTGGCACCGCTGTTCTTTGAACTCGATGCGGCGGTTTATGCCGGCGACAAAGGCGTCGCAGGCCGCGTTGAAGGCTCCTATGACCTGCTGCTGACCAACCGGCTCATCCTGCAGCCGCAGGTCGAGGTCAATCTCTACAGCCAATCCGACGCAGCGCGCCTCGTGGGTGCCGGCTTGTCGGACATCGATACCG
>JBLMXS010000233.1:0-7282 GCA_050257895.1 Thiohalocapsa sp. | reverse complement strand
ACTCGTTGGCGCCGGTCGACGGGTTGCGGGTGAAGGCGACGCCGGTGGCGCAGTCCTCGCCCATGTTACCGAACACCATCGCCTGCACATTGACCGCGGTGCCCCAATCGGACGGGATGTTGTGGAGGCGCCGGTAGGTGACGGCGCGGGTGTTCATCCACGAGCCGAACACCGCGCCGATGGCGCCCCACAACTGCTGCTGCGGGTCCTGCGGGAAGGGCTTGCCGGTCTCGCTCGCGATGACGTCCTTGAAGCCGGCGACGAGCGTCCGCCAGTCGTCGGTGGCGAGCTCGGTGTCGAGCACCGCGCCAACCTCGATCTTGTGGTTCTCCAGCAGCTCCTCGAAGTGGTGGTGCTCGATGCCGAGCACGACTTGGCCGTACATCTGCAGAAAGCGGCGGTAGCTGTCATAGGCGAAGCGCTCGTCGCCGCTGTTCGTCGCCAGCCCCTGCACGGTGTCGTCGTTGAGCCCGAGGTTGAGGACCGTGTCCATCATGCCCGGCATCGAGGCGCGCGCCCCGGAGCGCACCGAGACGAGGAGCGGCCGCTGCGCATCGCCGAATTTGGCGCCGATCTCATCCTCGACGGCGCTGAGCGCGGCGGCAACCTGCTGATCGACGCCGGGCGGATAGTTATGGTTGCGGGTGTAGTAATGGGTGCAGACCTCGGTCGTGATCGTGAAGCCGGGCGGCACCGGCAATCCGAGATTGCTCATCTCGGCGAGGCCGGCGCCCTTGCCGCCCAGCAGGTTGCGCATCTCGCCCTTGCCCTCGGCGGCGCCGCGCCCGAAGCGGTAGACCCATTTGGTGCCGTTGCTGCTCATGCGCCCGTCACCCCTCGATCTGGGAGAAATCGGCGACCTGGTTCATTACCGCCCGAATCCGCGAGAGCAGCTTGAGCCGGTTCTCGCGCAGCGCACGGTCATCCGTGTTAACGGTTACCTTGTCGAAAAACGCATCGACCGATTGCCGCATCGCCGCGAGGTGACCCATCGCCGCCGCGAAGTCTTCGGCGCCTACTGCTCGTTCGACGTCCTCACCGACCCGGTCCAGGTCGCGAAGCAAGGCCTGTTCTGGCGACTCCCGCAACAACATCCGGTCGAGATCGCCGTGATACCTCCGATTGTCGCGCCGCTCCTCGATGGCAACAATATTGGCGGCGCGCCGATACGCCACCAGCAGGTTGGCGCCGTCCTCGCTGCCGAGAAACCTGGCGAGCGCGTCGACGCGCGCCAAGAGGCGCACCAGATCGTCCTCCGCCAGCGCAAAAACCGCTGCGATCAAATCGTGGCGAACGCCCTCTTCGCGCAGATGCACCTTGAGCCGGTCGGCGATGAAGTCGAGGAGGTCAGCGACGATATCACCGGCCCCCGGTGCAACGCCTGCGACCGCATGCGCAAATGCCGGCCGCAGCGGCAGGCGCAAGCGGTTTTCGAGGACGATGCGGATCAGCCCGAGCGCGGCGCGGCGCAGCGCAAACGGATCGCGCGAGCCGGTCGGCTTTTCGCCGATCGAGAAGAACGCAGCGAGGCTGTCGATCTTGTCGGCGAGCGCGACGGCGATGCTGACCGGCGCGATCGGACAACTGTCGTTGGGACCTTGCGGCTTGTAGTGGTCGGCGATGGCGTCGGCGATGCGGGCGTCCTCGCCATCGTTGAGCGCGTAATGGCGCCCCATCACCCCCTGCAACTCCGGGAATTCGCCGACCATGCCCGTCGACAGATCGGCCTTCGCCAGATGCGCCGCCCGCCGCGCCGATAGAGAAACCTTTTTCTCGTCATCCCCGCGAAGGCGGGGATCCAGCGTCATAGGCTTCGTCGCCTGCCCCTGGATCCCCGCTGGCGCGGGGGTGAGGGACGCATAGAGCTGCTCGGCAAGAAAGCCGGCGAGCCGCTCGATCCGCTCGGCCTTGTCCAGCATTGTGCCCAGCTTTTCGTAATAGACGCGCTCCTTCAGCGCCGCGACGCGGTCTTCCAGCCGCATTTTGCGGTCCTGGTCCCAGAAGAAGCGGGCGTCGGCGAGGCGCGCCTTCAGCACGCGCTCGTTCCCGGCGACGATCGTCTTGCCGTCGTCCGGTGTCAAATTGTTCGCGACGAACAGGAAGCGGGGCGCCGCCGTCCCCTCGGGATGGAGACAGGAAAAATATTTCTGGTGCGTGCGCATCGCTGTCGCCAGCACCTCGGGCGGCAACGCCATGCTGGCGTCATCGATCGCGCCCATCAGCACCACCGGGACTTCGACGAGACCGGCGACTTCGTCGAGGAGGCCCGGATCTGGCTTTACCTGGAGCTGCGCCGCGGCGGCAATGCGGTCGAGATCGGCGGCGATACGGTCGCGCCGGCGGTCCTGGTCGATGACGACATAGGCCCGCTCCAGCTTGTCGAGATAATCCGCCGCGTCATCGACCTCGATCGGCCCCGCCGACAGGAAGCGATGGCCGCGCGTCGCCCGCCCGACCGGCACCGCCCCGAGCGGCAGCGCCAACACCTGACCGTCGAACAGGCACAGCACCGAGTTGAGCGGCCGCACCCAGCGCAAGTCGCTCGCCGGGAAGCGCATCGATTTCGGCCACGGCAATTCGCTGATCGCGGCGTGGACCAGCATTGGCAACACCTCCGCCGCCGGCTGGCCGGGGCGGGCGATGACCGCGAAATAGAATTCGCCGCGGCCGGTGTCGCGCACCTCGCACTCAGCAATCGACGAGAGGCCGGTGGCGCGCAGAAAGCCCTCGAGCGCCTGCGGCGGCGCCCCCTTCCGCGGGCCGCGCCGCTCTTCGCTGCGGTCCGGCTGGCGCTCGGGGATGCCGTCGGCGATCACCGTCAGGCGGCGCGGCGTGACGTAGCCGCGGATTGTCGCGGCTGGGATCTCGGCGGCGACGAGCTTCTCGTGCAGCAGCCGCGTCAGGTCGGTAATAGCGCGCCGCTGCATGCGCGCCGGTATCTCCTCCGACAGCAGCTCGAGCAGCAATTCACCGGCCACGCGGCGCCCCGGAATGACAGGGAAGGGCGGTCATGCGGCCGACCCGGCCAGCCAGGCTTCACAGCAGGCGCGCGCCAAGGCCCGCACGCGGCCGATATAGGCGGCCCGCTCGGTGACGCTGATGACGCCGCGGGCGTCCAGCAGGTTGAACAGGTGGCTCGCCTTCAGGCACTGGTCGTAGGCCGGCAGCGCGAGGCCGCGGCCGACCAGCGCGTTGCACTCGGCTTCGGCGCCGTCGAAATGCGCGAACAGGCGCTCGGTATTCGCCATCTCGAAATTGAACGCCGAAAACTCGCGCTCGGCGCGCAGGAACACATCGCCGTAGCTGATCCCGCCTTCCCCCGCCGGCAGCCCGTTATAGTCGAGCTCGTAGACGCTCTCCTTGCCCTGGACATACATCGCCAGGCGCTCGAGCCCGTAGGTCAATTCGGTCGAGACCGGATCGCACTCGATGCCGCCGACCTGCTGGAAATAGGTGAACTGGCTAACTTCCATGCCGTCGAGCCAGACCTCCCAGCCGAGCCCCCAGGCGCCCAGCGTCGGGCTCTCCCAGTCGTCCTCGACAAAGCGGATGTCGTGGCGCGCCGCGTCTATGCCCAGCGCCGCGAGACTGTCGAGATAGAGCAGCTGGCTGTCGGCCGGCGCCGGCTTCAGGATCACCTGCAGCTGGTAGTAATGCTGCAGCCGGTTCGGGTTCTCGCCATAGCGGCCGTCGGTGGGGCGGCGCGACGGCTGCACATAGGCGGCGCGCCATGGCGAGGGCCCCAGCGCGCGCAACGCCGTCGCCGGGTGGAACGTGCCCGCGCCGACCTCGACGTCGTAAGGCTGCAGGATGACGCAGCCTTGCCTCGCCCAATAATTTTGCAATGTCAGGATCAGCGCCTGAAAGCTCGCCCCCTGGACGTTTACGGAGCCGGTGCTCGTCATGCCATTCAGGCGGGCATTGGGCAGCCCGGCTTGCCGCAGGCGCGCGCGCTCGGGGCGACATAGGCGCCGCAGATCCGGCAGGCGGTGAGGTCCTCGACGGCGGCTTGGCGCGGCGCGGCTGCGCGGGGGCCGGCGGTCCGACGCGCCGCCTTCGGCGGGCTGGCGCGGTTCAGCCACCGCATCGCGTACCACACCGCGAAGGCGATGACGAGGATCACGACGATCTTGGGGACCGCGATCATCGGTCAGGTTTAGGAGACGCGGCCAACAGGGTCAATCCCACCTGTCAGGCGCCGCATCACAACCCGAAGCGCGCCCACAGGGCGCGCGCCTCGAGCCAATAGAAGAAGTCGGCAATGGGGCTCCACGCGTCGCGCTCGGTCGCCGGCCGCAGCCGCGGCAGCCACCAGCGGCGACGCGGCGGCGCGGTGATCGGCACCAGCCGCACCTTGTCCCCGAAGCGCGCCCGCATCACCGAGCGCAGATCGCCGATGCCGTCGATCAGCCCGTGCGACAACGCCATGCGGCCGGTGAGCACCTCGCCGGAAAAGACGCTGCCGTCGGCCGGGTCGAGCTTGCCGACGCGGCGGCGGCGCACGTGCTCCTTGAAGCTGTCGTGGATGTCCTGCTGCAATGCGGTCAGCCGCGCAACGTCGGCCGGGTCCTCGGGCAGGAACGGATCGAGCAGCGACTTGTTGTCGCCGGCGGTGTGCAGCCGCCGCTCGATCCCGAAACGCTCGATCAACCGGTTGACGCCGAACCCGCCGGTGACGACGCCGATCGAGCCGACCAGCGAGGCTTCCTCGGCGAAGATCTCGTCGCCGGCCAGCGCCAGCCAATAGCCGCCGGACGCCGCGACATCCTCGGCGAAGGCGAATACCGGCACGCCCTTTTCGTCGGCCAGCTGGCGAATGCGGCGATAGAGCAGCGCCGACTGCACCGGCGAGCCGCCGGGCGAGTTGATCGCCAACGCCACCGCGCTTAGCCGGGAGCCGGAGAACGCTTTCTCGAGCGCCGCGGCGTGCGTCATCAGCGATACCGCACTGCGCCATTGCCCCGGGCCGATGACGCCGTCGAAGCGCACCACGCTCACCACCGGCGCTGGATGACGCAGCCGCTCGATCGGCAGCAGCTTGAGCGCGTCGCGGAGGTTCATGCCCCAGAAAGTGGGGATTGTCGGCGGCCGCGTACAGAGAGAGGCCGTGGGCCGAGGCGACCCGCTAGCGCCAATACAGCACCGGCTCGTACTGGTCGAACGAGGCGATACAATCGGGGCGTAACCCCGGCCACGTGATGATGTGGCATTCCTTCCAGATCCGGTACCGGCGGAACCGCGGGCTCACCTGCAGCAAATGGTCATAGCGCGCGCTGAGGTAATTGTTGACGGCCGGATCGGCGCGAGACGGACGACTGATGCTGTAGCCCATGTATTGCGCCGAGGCGGGCGTCGACAGCGCTGCCGGCATGGCGAGCGCCAACAGGATCGCCAACAGGATCAACGACAACTTGCGCATTCCGCTCTCCCTTGGGTGGTATCTCGAGCGGCAGCCGGGCAGTCGCAATGCGCTCGCCGGCCGGTTCGTTTACGCGTATGCACGGGAATGTTTTTGCCGCTTTAGGCACAGTAGCGCCTGCGTCGCCGGCGCGCAATTTTTGCGAATCGCCGCGGCGCTACAGCTCCAGGCCGGCGCCGCCGCGCAGCACCGCCTCGGCCGCCTCGCTGAAGCGGCCGTCGGCTTCGTGCAGGACGAGCCCCGGCAACAGCCGCGCCGGGCTCTGCACCTGCTTGGTCGCCCGCACCAGGATGCGGCCGGCCGGCTTGCCGGCCGCCGGCCATAGCGGGAAGACGACAACCTCGCCAGCGCGGCCGGCGAGGTGCCCGAGCAGGGCGTCGATGCGGTCGGCGCGGTGGATGAACGTCACGCTCCCCTTGCCGCGCACCATCGCCAGCGCAAACCGCACCCAGTCGCCGAGGCCGGCCTCGCCCTCGATAGTCGCGGCGGTCTTCGCCGGGTTGGCGGTGGGCGTGCCGCGGCCGCGCTCGATGAAGGGAGGGTTGGCCATGACATGGTCGAAACTGCCGGGGCTGAGCCGCGGCGGCGGCGCCAGGAGATCGCCGGCGATCGCCGAGACGCGCCCCGTCATGCCGTTCAGCGCGATGTTGTCGGCCGCGACGCGCACCAGCTCGCGCTGCAATTCGAGGCCGATGATGCGGCATTGTTGCACCCGCGCCGCCAGGCACAGCGCGGCCGCGCCGACGCCGCATCCGGCATCGAGCACCAGCTGATGCGGCTCGACGGCGATCGCGGCGGCGAGAAAGATCGGATCGATCGCGACGCGCGCGCCGTTTGCCGGCTGCCGCAGCCGGACCCGGCCGCCCAGCAGTGCATCCTCGGTGACGCCGGGTCCGGCCGCAGCAGGGTCGGCAAGGCCGGGCACGGCCCGCGGGTCGCTCAGGTGGCCGCTCGGGGGCTCGCTCAGGACAGTTCCTCCTCGGCGGCGGCGATCACCGCGCAGGCGCGGGGGTGATCGCGTTCGGCCACCATCAGGCGGCGCGGGATCGCCCCGATGCTGCCTTCGACAAGGCTGGTGTGATGATCGAGCACAAGGCTGTCGATCCCGGCGTCGGCAAGCCGGGCCTGGGCCCATGACAGGCGGACCGCGTCGTTGGTGCGCAGCAGCTCCTTCATGGCCCAACGGGTCTCCCGCCCTTCGCGATGGTGCGCAAGGCCCGCGCTCGTCCCCGCGACACTTGACTCGCTCGGCCATTCTATGCTCGCTCGCCGTGAGGCGCGTCAACGTCGTTTGGGAAGCCGGCTGATGCCGCCGCGCACGGCCGAATCAAGCTGAGGAGAATTCGGTGGCGCCGCTGACGAGCAGCAACCAACGCATCGAATCGCCCCCTCCCTCTCTCGATCCGCTGTTCCGCCTGCTCGACGCCGACCTGGCGCGGGTCAATGCGCTGATCGTGGCGCGGATGCACAGCCCGGTAGCGCTGATCCCGCAGCTCGCCGGGCACATCGTCTCGGCCGGCGGCAAGCGGCTGCGGCCGATGCTGACGCTGGCCTGCGCCCGACTCTGCGGCTACCGCGGCGAGCGCCACATCGCGCTGGCGGCGGCGGTCGAATTCATTCACACCGCGACCTTGCTGCACGACGACGTGGTAGACGCCAGCGACCTGCGGCGCGGCCGCGACACCGCCAACGCCGTGTGGGGCAACAAGCCGGCCGTCCTGGTCGGCGATTTCCTGTTCTCACGCTCGTTCGAGCTGATGGTCGAGGACGGCTCGCTGCGGGTGCTCGACATCCTGTCGCGCACCGCCTCGGTCATTGCCGAGGGCGAAGTCGCCCAGCTGGTCACCGCCAACGACACGACGA
>JBLMXS010000232.1:0-10318 GCA_050257895.1 Thiohalocapsa sp. | reverse complement strand
GCCGAAGAAGCCGCCGAACGGCACGTAGAGGTTGCCGGCGAGGAGGCTCAGTGCGGCGCGCTGGTTCTGCACCCGCGGATCGAACTCGTGCCCTGCCGCATGCAGCGCCTCGCCGACATCGATCGGCCAGCCCGGCTGCACCGCGCCGTCGCGCAGCGCCAGCGCGAGGAGGAGGTGGCGCGGATGCCCGGAGCGGGCGACCATCGCATCGAGATAGAGCGTCGCCGTCGCCGGGTCGATGACCGGGGTGCCGGTGACGCCGAGCGGGTCGATATTGCCGCACGGAAACGCCGACAGCGGCGCCGGCGGACCCAGCGCGCGCTGCCACAGCGTGGCGCCGCTGGCGGCGTCGATCGCGGCGACGACGTTGCTCTCGCTGGCGACGATCACCACGCCGGCGTTGCCGCCGGGCGGCTTCCAGTAGAGCGGCTGGGCATAGAGGTGGCCCTCGAAGCGCGGTGCGAACCCGGTCTCGAGGCGCAGCCGGCGGACGCGCTCCCAGGTGAAGCGCGGCATCACGTAGTGGCCGCTGCGGTCGGCATGACCATGGTAGGTTGCGACGTTCTGCGCCGCGGCCGAGTTGGTGGAGACGAAAGCCAGCGCCAGCACGGCCAGGAGCATGCGCCGGGCCAACGACAGCCGCTTTGCCAGGGTCATCGCTTTCGCCTATCGGTAGTTGGTGTTGGGGAGATCGCAGACATGGAGTTCGGCGCCTCGATCTTTTTCACTGCCTATTCGATCGCCCCCGGCGAATTGGCGGCGGCGCTGGAGGCGCGCGGCTTCGAATCGCTGTGGGTCGCCGAGCACTCGCACATCCCGCTCACCCGCCGCTTCACGCTGCCCGGCACGATGCAGCTGACGCAGCAGTATTACGACGTGATGGACCCGTTCGTCACGCTGACCGCGGCCGCCGCCGCGACCACTCGGCTCAAGCTTGCCACCGCGATCTGCCTCGTCATCCAGCGCGACACGATCCAGACCGCGAAGCTCGTCGCCTCATTGGACCAGGTCTCGGGCGGCCGCTTCATCTTCGGCATCGGCGGCGGCTGGAATGCCGAGGAGATGGAGGACCACGGCACCGTCTACGCCACCCGCTTCAAGAAAATGCGCGAGCAGGTCGAGGCGATGAAGCGGATCTGGACCGAGGAGGTCGCAGAATACCACGGCGAGATCGTCGATTTCCCGCCGATGATCGCGCGCCCCAAGCCGGTCCAGCCGCACCCGCCGATCATCATTGGCGGCGCCTTCCGCCATGCGGCGCGGCGGGCGATCCGCTACGGCGACGGCATTCTGCCGCAGGGCGAGGACCAGGGGTCGGGATCGCCGGAAGAATTCATGCCGCGCTTCCGCGAGATGGCGCGCGCCGCCGGCCGAGCGGAATTGCCGGTGACGATCGGCAACGCGCCGGAAGACCTCGACCGGCTGAAGCGGCTGCGCGACCTCGGCGTCGCCCGCGTGTCGGCCCGCCTGCCGGCCGAACCGGCCGCCGCGGTCCTCCCGATCCTCGACCGCTGGGCCGAGTTGATCCACCGGCTCGGCTGACCAACTCCGGGTCCCTGCGCAGGCAGGGACCCATTCCTGCACCGGTCTCAGCTGCTGAAGCATGGATCCCGGCCTGCGCCGGGATCCAAGCCTTTGTACGCCGGGGTGCTACTTCGCGGCGTCGAGCAGCAGCGGCTGCTGCGCCTTGAGGATGGCGGCCGCTTCCTTCGCCACCGCGGTGCCCTCGAAGAAACGCGGGTTCTGCGTGCCCCACAGCTTGACCGCATTGGCGAAGGTGAAGTCGCGGAAATCGTCTTTGGTGATCAGCCCGTCCTCCACCAGCTCCCACGCCTCGGGCAACACCTGCAGCATGTCGGGCACGTCGAAATGCCCGATATCGGAGCTGTAGATCGCCTGGACCTTGGCGCCGAACGGGTTGAACTTGGAGAACGCCACCGCATTCATCTTGTCGTCGGCCTCGCAGCCGAAGAAATACGGGATCACGAAGAGGTCGATCCAGTCCTGCTTCCGGGTGATGTTGCACGCCGCATAATCGTCGTGCACCGCGACGCCGCCGTCGAGTTCGTCCTCTTCCTTGTTCGGCCAGCCGTCCCGGCGCTTCAGCTCGGCGGCGATCTCCTCGTAGCCGTATTTGTCGACCAGCTGCGCCAGGAGCTTGCGGTCGAGCTTCGAGGGATGCATGTACTCGAGGCCCTTCTTGCCCCGCCGTTCCCAATGCTCGATCAGGTCGGCGAACAGCTGGCAGCCCCAGCCGACGCCGCCTTCGAGAAAGCCGAAACGCAGATCGGGGAAGCGCCTGGTGACGCCGCCGAGGAACAGCCCCTTGGCGACGGCGTGCCCCGCCGCCGCGAAATGGCCGATATGGTTGAACGTGAAGTTCGACGGGTTATTGCGCAGTCCGAAGCCGCGGCCGCCGGTGTGGAAGGTCGGGGCGACGCCCAATTCGCGGCATTTCTGCCAGACGGCGTCGTAATCGTAGTCGCTGTCGAGGCCGAACTGGTCATAGAGCACGGCGTGGCGCGCGACCGTCGGATCGACGCCCTTCGCCGCCGCCAGCGGCCGCGCGATGCTGCTCCCGAACATCGCGACCTTAGAGCCGAGCTGCGTCGTGCAGAACTCCAGCTCGGCGATCGCCTCCTCCGGCGTGTGCATCGGGATGACCGCGGCCGGGGTCAGCCGGTCGCTGAGCTTCGCGAAATAGTCGGCGGTGACGATGTTGAAGCCGTGGATTACGGCGCGCCGGGTCTCGTCGTCGGCGATGCGCGGGATGCCGAGCCCGGCGGTGGGGTAGACGATGCCGAAATCGATGCCCAATTCGTCGAGCCGGTCATACAGCATGCGCGGCATCATCGCGGTGGCGCGGTCGCGCGTGTTGGTGGACTGGCGGCCCCAATAGCCCTCCATCGCCTGGCCCTGCGCTTTGCGCTGGGCGACGGTCTTGGAGAGCGCGTCCGGGATGCGGCGCTGCGAGGCGATAAACCCGTCGGCCCCCTTGTCGCCGACCGCCTTGCGCATCTTCTCGGCAAAGACCGGCGTGTACTCGATCCAGTGCCCGTCGCCGTCGATCACCGGATGCGACAGGTTTTTGCGGATCTGTTCGGGGCTGCCGTGCGCGCTCATCATTGTCTCTCCCGGAAACGGCGGCCTTGGGCCGCCTGAATGGCGTTCAGAAAGCGTAGGAGGAGCCGCGCCGCAAGTCAAACGGGCTCGGCTGCGCGCGCCGGCAGCGCGTATCGCTCGGCATTCGTGTTGCGCCTCTCCGATCTGCCGCGTTGCGCGATCACACGATGCGATAGTTTTCGATGCCTCATCGACCAATACCGGGAATGCGGAACATCACGCACTGGTTCGAGTTGGCAAAAAGCACGGAAACAAAATACCATCGTGCGCAAACAGTAAGGAGGAAATCATGAAACGACTCATTCTGGCATCTGCGGCTGTGTTTGCCCTTGGATTGGCAGGAACCGGGGCCGCACATGCACGACAATTTATTCAATATTATGGCGATGACGCGTTTGCCTTGGTACTGCCGGGCCAGGTTGCGCAGGCGCAGCGCGAGTTGGCGCGCGCCGGGTTTTATCACGGCGCCATCGACGGCGATCTGGGCACGGCGACCAGCGTAGCGCTCGCCGATTGGCAGGCCGCTCACGGCTTGGCGGCCACCGGCGGTTTCAACCCGCCGACGATGGCGAGCCTCGGTCTCCGCACCGGCTATCCGTACTATTACACTACGACGACGCGGTTCGCGTCCCGCGCGCCGCACTATGTCGTCGGCTACGGGAGCAGCTACCGCCCGCGTCTCTATGGAGATGAGTGGATCGGCTACTGATCTCGATCTGCCGACACCGGTCACGTCCGTCCCTGGCATCCTCCGGATGCCGGGGACGAGCGGCGCGGCCGCGCCGGTCAAACCGGCGGCGGGATCGTCAAGGCGATCAGGGTGTCCGCGGCGCGGTCCAGCGTGTCGAGATGGCGGCAGGAATCGATCAGGCGGCCATACTGCGTCTCGGAAATCGCCAGGCCGGTCGCGATCGGCCGCATGCGGCGCACCAGCCCTTCGAAGTCGAAAATGAATTCGCGGCCCGTGCCTTCCTTTGTGTAGCTCTTGCCGTCCTTCGTGAAGATCGTGATGCGCGGCCCGAACAATGTGCGCTTGACGCTCGGGATCAAGGTGACGCGCTGCATCAGGTCGAGGACTTCCGGCGGGTCGCTCTCGCCGGGGCCCGGTGCGCCGCCGCGCAGCAGCGGATAGGAGCCGGCGACGGCGCCGTAGGCGGTGAAATAGGGGGTGCTGCCGACGCCGGGGCCGGCGTCGAGGCCGCGGCTCGGAATCGGGAACAAGGGGCTCGGGTACTCGGTCTCGAGCCAGTTGACGACCGCCTCGATGCGCTCGATGTTCTCGTGCGAGATGCCGTTCTCGCGGCACAAGGCGGCCGTCACGTCGACATGGGCGATGTTGTAGCCGGCGGTCGAATAGATCCGGTACAGCGTTTCGAGAAACATCCAGTTGCGGCCCAGCCCGTCGGTGATCTTTGCCAACTCGGCGTGGTTCCTGCCGGTGAAGCTGTAGCGCAATTCGCCGACGTTGCTGCCGGCATAGGCATGGTAGAAGCCGGCGTCGCCCTCGAGCACAGTGTCGCCGCCCGGCGTGCCGTGGCGCGCCAGCGCGACCGCCAGCAGCGCGTTCCTGACTGCGCCGCCTTCGCGCAACGAGCGGCCGCCGCTCCTGATGCCTTCGAGGTTGCCGGCGGCGAGGTTGACGCATTGCGCGATCGCGTCGTGCACCTTGGCGGCGTCGAACCCCTCGATCTTCGCCGCCGCCACCGCCGCCCCGAAAATCCCGAACACCGGCCCGGCGTGAAAGCCGCGCGCCATCACGGTCGGGATCCATTCCGATGCCATCCGCTCCATCACCTCGTAGCCGGCGGCGACGCCGGCGAGGAAGGCGCGGCCCGAGGCGCCGGTCGCCTCGGCGGCAGCGAGCGCCGCCGGCAGGATCGCGGTGCCGGGATGCGTCAGCATGCGGAAGGTGTCCCACTTGCCGCCGGCAAAGATCGTCTCGGCGTTGACGAACGCGGCCGCCGCCTTGGTCAGCTTGGCGCCGTGACACAACACGGTGGCGCTGCCGCCGGCGCCCTTCTCCTCGTCCTGCATCAGCGCCAGCGCCTGGGCGCTGGCCGACATGTCATGCGCCACCAGCGCCGACGACAGCGCCTGCAACGTCACCCCCTTGGCGCGGTCGACGACCGCCGCCGGCAGGTCCTCGTAGCGCAGTCCCGCAACAAAGCCGGCGAACTCGCGGCTCAGCGACATGGCAACCTCCCCTTCCAAGCCGGCGTCACGATAGCGTTTTTAACGGGTTTCTTGCAGGCTGTGCCGCGCCCGGCTCAAGCCGGGGATGTCACTCGATGAAGTCGGAAAAGGCGGCTCAATCTTCCGCGCGCACCTTGACGTAGGAGCCGGGGGCGTCCTCGATCGGCTTGAGCTTGCCGTCGCCAGGGGTGCGGGCCGGCACCTCGCCGCCGGCGTGGTGCGACACCCATTTCTCCCATAACGGCCACCACGAATCCGGATGCGACGTCGCCCCGGCCAGCCATTCCTCCGGCGTCGGCGGGTTCTTGTCGTTCTCGAAATGACCGTATTTGCTGCCGGGCGGGTTGACGACGCCGGCGATGTGGCCGGAGGCCGACAGCACGAACTTGACCGGCCCGGCATAAAGCTGCGTTGCGGCATAGGTCGAGCGCCATGGCGCGATATGGTCCTCGCGCGTCGACAGCAGGAAGGAAGGCGTCTTGATGCGGCGCAGGTCGATCGGCACGCCGCCGAGCGTAATGCCGCCCGGCTCGACCAACAGGTTCTGTTGGTACATCTTGCGCAAATAGAACGAATGCATCGCCGCCGGCATGCGCGTCGAATCGGCGTTCCAATACAACAGGTCGAACGGGAACGGCTGCTTGCCGAGCAGGTAGTTGTAGACGACGAACGACCAGATCAGATCGTTGGCGCGCAGCATGTTGAAGGTCGTGTGCATGTCGCGGGCTTCGAGATAGCCCTTCTTCTCCATGCGCTGTTCCAAGGCGTGCAGCTGCTCCTCGTCGATGAAGACCGAGAGTTCGCCGGCTTCCTTGAAATCGACCATCGTCACGAAATAGGTGGCGCTCTTGACCCTGGTGTCGCGCTTGGCGGCCATCCAGGCGAGCGTCGCCGCCAGCAAGGTGCCGCCGAGGCAGTAGCCGATGACGTTGGCCTCGCGCTCGCCGGTCGCCGCCCGCATCGCGTCCAGTGCCGCCAGCGGTCCTTCCCGCATGTAGTCCTCGAAACTCTTGGCGGCGAGGCGCTCGTCGGGGTTGACCCAGGAGATCACGAAGACCGTGTGGCCCTGCCCGACCGCCCAGCGGATGAACGAATTCCGCGGCCGCAGATCGAGGATGTAGAACTTGTTGATCCACGGCGGGATGATGAGGAGCGGCCGCCGGTGCACCGTGTCGGTGGTTGGCGCGTATTGGATCAGCTGCATCAAATCGGTCTGGAAGACGACCTTGCCCGGCGTCGCGGCGACGTTCTCGCCGATCTTGAACGCCGCCATGTCGGTCATGCTGATCTGCAGGCGCCCCTTGCCGCGCTCCAAATCGTCGAGCAGGTTTTTGAGGCCCTGGACGAGATTGTCGCCGCGGCTTTCGATCGTCGCGCGCAGCACCTCCGGGTTGGTCAGGAGGAAATTCGACGGCGCCATCGCGTCGACGAACTGCTTTGTATAGAAATCGACCTTGCGCGCGGTGCGCTCGTCGAGCCCTTCGACGTTCTTGACCTGCCCCTGCAGCCACCGCGCCGTCATCAGATAGCTCTGCTTGATGAAATCGAAGACGGCGTTGTCGCTCCACGCCTGGTCGCGGAAGCGGCGGTCCTCTGGCGCCGGCTCGGCCAGCGGCGCCGCCGCCTCGCCGCCGAGAAAGCGCGCCGCGCTCTGCTGCCACAGCCGCAGATAGTCGTTCCACAGCGCCGTCTGCGCCTGCACCAGCTTTGCCGGGTCGGACAGCATTCTTGCGGTCATCTCGAGGAATGCGGTGCCGATCGCCATCGGGCTGGCCATGCCGATGCCCTCGCCGCCGCCGCCCCCGGCGCCACTGGCCCCGAGAGCACCTTGCCGCTGCAGGAACTCGCTGACCAGCCGGCGGCTCTGCTCGGCGATCGCGACCCAGGTCTCGGCCATCTGACGCGCCAGCTCGGCCGGGTCCGCGTCGGCCGGCGGCATCTGCGGCCGCTCATTGCGGCCGCCCTCGGCGGCGCGGCTGCTCTTGCCGGTGTCGCTCATCTCGCTGTCCTCACCTCTGGCCTCACCCGCGACGACGGATCAAATCTAGTGACGCCTGCCCGCGGATCTAATACACAGCGAGGCACGATTGTCCGGTTCATCGTCCCAGCATGCACGCTCTTTCGGCGGTCTTTCGAATGCTTCGGCCCGCCCGCTCGCTGTCGCCCGCCCTGGCGCCGCCAAGCCTGGCGCTGACAAGCCTGGCGCTGACAAGCCTGGCGCTGACGGTCGGGCTCGCAGTGGGAGTGACGGCGTGCACGCCGGTGATCGAGACGTGGCGCGAGGCCTCCGGCATCGCCGCCAACGACCCCGATCCTCAGACCGCGCCGTTCACCCGCAACCTCGCCGACGCCGAGGCGGCCCCCTACCCGAACCTGGCGAGCGTGCCGCCGCCGCCGACCCGCGCCACGACCGCCGCCGAGCGCGCCAAGCTGGCGCAAAGCCTGATCGCGGACCGCGCCGCAACGGCGGCCGCGGCCGAGGGGCCGCCGCTACGCACACCGCCGCCGCGCGGAGTCGCCGCGGCCGCACCGGCGGCAATCGCGGCTGCGCCCGCGGCAATCGCGGCCGCATCGCCCCCCGCACCGAACCGCGCCGCAGCAAGGCCTGCCGCCGGCGTCGCGCCCGCCGCGGCCGTGGTCGCGACGGCATCGCCCGAGCCTGCCGCCGCGGCCCCGCCGCCGGTCAACCCGCGCGAGTCGACATTGCAGGTACCGGAGGTGCGGGCGCTGCCCGAGCCCGAGAGCGCCCGCGCGGCGCCGCCGCCGCCTAGCCTGCCGCCGGTGCCGCGCCCGGCGCCCAGCACGCCATCGCCGGCCGCCATCGCCAGCGCCGCGCCGACACCGCCGCCGCCGATGCCCGACCTCGGTCCCGCCGCGCCGCCGCCGCAGGCGCTCGCCACGTCCGCGGCGCCGAGGACGGTCGCGACGCTGACAGGTGCAATGCTGACCGGCGGCGGCGAGACCGCCGAGATCGCACGCGTCGCGGCGCTCTACAAAGAGCAGCCGGGGCATTTGCGGGTGGTCGGCTACGCCGCCGCTCCGGCCGCCGGCGGCGATCCGCTGGCCGGCTACCAGGCGGCGCTCGATCGCGCGCAGGCGGTGGCGAAGAAGCTCGCCGCCGCCGGCGTCCCCGCGGCGCAGATCCAGACCGAAGCGACGCCGGCCGCTGCCGGCAGCAGCGCCGGCGGTCGGGTCGAGATACAATTGGCGCCCTGATGCTCTCCCCTTCCTCCCTATAGCGCAGCCGATGAAATCCGCCCTCAAGATCGCCGTCGCCGGGCTCGGCACGGTCGGCGCCGGCACGTTGCAATTGCTCGCCCGCCAGGCCGAGCTGTTGACGATGCGCGGCGGCCGCCACCTCGTCGTTGCCGCCGTCTCGGCGCGCGACCGGCGGCGCGACCGCGGCATCGACCTCTCCGCGGTGCGCTGGTACGAGGACCCCACGGCGCTCGCCGCCGACCCCGAGATCGACGTCGTGGTCGAGCTGATCGGCGGCGCCGACGGCGTCGCGCTCGACCTGATCGAGGCGGCGCTTGCCAACAAGAAGCATGTCGTCACTGCCAACAAGGCGCTGATGGCGGCGCACGGCACCAGGCTCGCCGGGCAAGCCGAGGGAGCCGGCGTCGCGCTCGCCTTCGAGGCGGCGGTGGCCGGCGGCATCCCGGTCATCAAGACGTTGCGCGAGAGCCTCGCCGGCAACCGCCTGTCGCGCGTCTACGGCATCCTCAACGGCACCTCGAACTACATCCTGACGACGATGCGCGAGAGCGGCCGCGAATTCGCCGAAGTGCTGGCCGAGGCGCAGAAGCTGGGATCCGCCGAGGCCGACCCGAGCTTCGACATCGACGGCGTCGACGCGGCGCACAAGCTGGCGATCCTCGCCTCGGTCGCGTTCGGCCGCTCGGTCGACCTCGCCGGCGTCTACACCGAAGGCATCCGCCACGTCTCGCGGCTCGATATCGATTTCGCCGAGGAGCTTGGCTACCGCATCAAGCTGCTCGGCATCGCGCGATTGACCGAGAACGGGCTCGAACAGCGCGTCCACCCGTGCATGGTGCCACGCCCGACGCCGATCGCGGCGGTCGAGGGCGTCTTCAACGCCGTCGTCGCCGAGGGCGATTTTGTCGGAAGAGTGGTGCTGGAGGGGCGCGGCGCCGGCGCGTTTCCGACCGCCTCCTCGGTCGCCAGCGACCTCGTCGACATCGCTTCGGGGCGGCTGGTGCCGCCGTTCGGCGTGCCGACCGCTTCCTTGGCGCAGCTGCCGGCGGCGCCGATGGAGCGGCACCAGGGCGCCTACTACATCCGCCTGATGGTGGTTGACCAGCCGGGCGTCATCGCCGACGTCGCCGCCGCATTGCGCGATGAGCACGTCTCGCTCGAATCGATGATCCAGCGAGGCCGCGCCCCCGGCGAAGCGGTGCCGGTGGTGCTGACGACGCATGTCACGATCGAGGCGGCGATGCAGCGGGCGCTGGCACGCATCGCAGCGCTCGACAGCGTCATCGAGCCGCCACGCCTCATCCGCATCGAGGACTTTTGACGACGGTTTCGCGGTTTTGTTCGGATGCGAGAAGTATAAGATTGTCGTCCCGGCGGAGGCCGGGACCCACCGGTCAGCCGATCGCAAGGTTGCCATGTGGATCCCGGCCTTCGCCGGGATGACAGCGTCAGGCGCAGCCAGCGAGGGGAGGGACACCATGAGCGACAACTCGAAGATGGACCGCAATCTCGCGCTGGAGGCGGTGCGGGTCACCGAGGCGGCGGCGCTCTCGGCGTCGCGGCTAATGGGGCGCGGCGACGAGAAGGCGGCCGATCAGGCGGCAGTCGACGCGATGCGCCAAGCATTGAACAGCCTGTCGATCGAGGGGACGGTCGTCATCGGCGAGGGCGAGCGCGACGAGGCGCCGATGCTCTTTATCGGCGAGAAGGTCGGCACCGGGCAAGGCCCGAAGATCGACATCGCGCTCGACCCGCTCGAGGGCACCACGATCACCGCCAAGGG
>JBLMXS010000231.1:0-4203 GCA_050257895.1 Thiohalocapsa sp. | reverse complement strand
CGACTCGCAGCGCGTGCTGCTGGCGCTGACCCAGGCCGGGATGAGCCGGGAGGACGCCTATCGCCTGGTGCAGGGCCACGCGATGGCCGCATGGGACGGCGTTGGGCACGGCAAGGGACATTTCGCCGAGCGATTGAAGGCCGACCCGGAGATCGCGCGATACCTGTCTGCCGCGACGATCGACGGTCTGTTCGATACCGCCTATCATCTGAAGCACGTCGACACGATCTTCCGCCGGGTGTTCGGGGAGTAAGATCGACTCGCACAGCTGTCAAATTGCCGCGGCGGCTGCGCGACGGCGAGGGCGGATGAAGGTCGAATTCAGATCGGCGGCGCAGAAGGCGCTTCGCCGGCTTCCGTCGGAGCGTCGACGACAAATCGTCATGCGGATCGCGACTGTCGCAAGTGCTGGGGTCGGTTCTGCGGATGTACGGCGGCTCGCCGGCAGCGATTTGTACCGCTTGCGGGTGGGCGATTATCGGGTGCTCTTCACGATCGACCCCGGCAAGGAAGTACTTACGGTTGATCTGGTTCGTACTCGCGGCGATGTACACAAGAGGTAACCCGATGCCGCTCGTCTTGCCGAAACCCAAGTCGATCACCACGGATGAAGTGGTCCTGTCCCGGACGGACTGGGAGCAATTGGTTTTGGCGCTAGAAGACAGGGACGAAGATGCCGACGACATCGCGGCGGTGATGGCGGCGCGTCGCGACGATGCGGCGTTGGCAGCGCGGCTGGAGGCCGAGCGCGGATGCCCCGTCGAAACGACGATCCCGCTCAAGGTCGTAATGGCCGAACTTGATGGCGCGCATCCCCTCAAGGCATGGCGGGAGTATCGCGGCTGGACAGCGGCGGAAGCGTCAGCCAAATCCGGTATCGCGCGGGATGTGATAGAGGAGATCGAGACCCGTCGGAACAGCGGTAGTATACAGATGCTGAATCGCTTGGCGCGCGTCCTCAACGTGCCGATCGAGGCGCTGATCGAAGACGAGGGCGATGAGGATGGCAATACAGGAGAACCATGATGGAAAGCTCGCTGCGCAGTTTCAATGGCCCGCGCATCAAGTACACGCCGACCGACTCGCCTTATGAATCGATCAGCGTCGACAAGCTGACGCCGATCATCGGCGGCGAGATCGGCGACGTCGATCTGCGCGAGCCTTCGAACCGGCAGATGGACGAGATCCACCGCGCGCTCCTCGAAAACCTCGTCATCTTCTTCCGCGACCAGCATTTGTCGCAGGAGGAGCATCTCGCGTTCGGCCGCAAGTTCGGCGACCTGCACCTCCACCCGGCGGCGCCGGCCGAGCCGGGGCATCCCGAGCTGATGATCATCCACGCCGACAAGGACAGCCCGCGCGCCAACGGCGAGGGCTGGCATTCGGACGTCTCGTGCGACCCCGAGCCGCCGATGGGCTCGATCCTCTACATCAAGAAATGCCCGCCGCGCGGCGGCGACACCTTGTTCGCCAACATGTACGCCGCCTACGACGCGCTCAGCGACCGCATGAAGGCCTATCTCGAAGGCCTTACGGCGCGCCACAACGGCGAGCACTACCGCGGCCAATACGCCAATTACGGCGTCAAGGACAAGGAGCAGTATCCCTCGGCCGACCACCCGGTGGTGCGCACCCACCCCGAGACCGGCCGCAAGGCGCTCTACGTCAACAAGGGGTTCACCCGCTACATCAACGGCATCCCGCGCGACGAGTCGGACGGCATCCTGCGCTACCTCTACGAGCACATGGCGCACCCGTTGTTCCAGTGCCGCTTCCGCTGGCAGGAGAACTCGATCGCGTTCTGGGACAACCGCTGCGTCCAGCACCACGCCATGTGGGATTACTGGCCGCACACCCGCTCCGGCAACCGCGTCACGGTGAAGGGCGACCGGCCGGTCTAACGCGATACGCTGCAGGCGGCAGCGGCAGACGATCGGGTTGCCGCCCAAGGCGCATCCCCGGCGAAAGGCGGGGTCCATCCTTCCGCCGCTCCGGTGGCTGACAATGGGTCCCGGCGTTCGCCGGGAATGCGGTGTTGTGGTTTTGGAAAAAGGGTTCCGCGATGCGGTTCGGGCTGGCGCTGCCAAGCTATTCGTTCCCTGACCTCACCTACGAGAAGGCGGGGCTGGTACTCGACTTCGCCCGCGAGGCCGAGGCGCGCGGCTACGAGTCGTTGTGGGCGATCGAGCATCTGTTGACCGCCCGCGGGCTCTATGGCACCGCGTGGCTGTCGCCGCTCGAAACGCTGGCCTTCGCGGCCGGCGCCACGCACCGCATCAAGCTTGCGACCGGCATCCTGATCGCCGCGATCCGCAACCCGGTGTTTGTCGCCAAGGAGATCGCCAGCCTGCACTATCTGTCGGGCGGCCGTTTCGAGCTCGGCGTCGGGGTCGGCTGGGACGCGCACGAATACGAGGTCGCCGGCGTGAAGCTGCGGGAGCGCGGCCGCCGCACCGACGAGATCCTCGAGATCCTGCCGCTTCTGTGGAGCGGCCAGCCGGTGACCCATCACGGCCGCTACTACCGGTTCGACGACGTCGTGATCGACCCGCCCTTGCCGGCGAAGCCGCCGCTGTGGCTGGCGGGCGGCTCGAAGATCGTCACCGATTTGTCGCCCGACCCGGCGGACATGGCGAAGAGCGTCCTCGAACGCATCTGCCGTCACGGCGACGGCTGGCTGGCGCGCGCCGCCGGCTCGACCGACAGCGTCATCAAGGATTGGGCGCAGATCCAGGAGCGCCTCGGGGAGCTCGGCCGGCCGCCCGGCAGCGTCGTCTTCGGGCATCTCAATTTCGCGCATGTCGTGCCGACCGACGACGAAGCGGCGGCGCTCAGGGTGCAGCGGCCGCTGATCGAGCGCGTGATGGGGACGCATCGCTCGTTCGAGCACCTGCAGACCTGCTACTTCCTGGGCACCCCGGCGCGCATCCGCCGGCGCATCGCCGAGTTGCGCGACGCCGGCCTCGAATACCTGGTGCTGGCGCCGCTCGACTACGATCTGGCGCAGCTCGACCTGTGGGACGAGGAAATCCTGCGCCACTTCCGCTGACGCTTTGAACGCGCTCCAAAGAGCTGCGGCGAACTCCCCCTCACCCCGGCCCTCTCCCCGCAAGCGGGGAGAGGGAGAGAGCGTTCGACGGGTGGCGCAAATTCGTCCCCTCGCCCCGCCTGCGGGGAGAGGGACAGGGTGAGGGGCAGCCCGCTAGCGCGGCAGGTCGCCCCAGGCGACGTAGCGGTGGCGCCGGCGCGGCTCCTGGCCCTCGGCGACCATGCGCTCGACCTGGGCGGTGACGAGATCCGCCAGCGGATCGCTCCTGACGTCGACCAAACCGTGTCGCCGCAGCACCGCCTCGATCTCCTGGCGCGGCCGGCCGCCGTAAAACGGCAGCCGGTCGCCGATCGCGGCGTATTCGGCGCTGGTGCGGGCGTTCTCGCGCTGCGGCGGCGCTCTGGCATCGCTGTATTGCGCGCCGTCGATGATCGCGAGACGGCCGCCGGGTCGCAGCACGCGGATCCATTCGTCGATCGCGGCCTCGGGATGCGGCAATGTCCACAGCACATGCCGGCTGATCGCGAGATCGAAGCTCTTTGCCGAAAACGGCAGGTTCTCGGCGTCGGCATGCTCAAAGCGCACCGACAGGCCGCGTTCGGCCGCCTTGCGGCGCGCCGCCTCGAGCATCGCCGGCGCGAAATCGACGCCGGTGACATGGTGGCCGAGCGCCGCCAGTTCGAGGCTCAGAAACCCGGTGCCACAGCCCGCGTCGAGCGCATCGAGCGCGCGCTTGGGGACCACCAGCGCCAGAATGCGGTCCCAGGCGGCGCGCTCGCCTGTGGTCTTGATGCTGTGCCCGAAATCGTCGTCGAAATGCGCCGCCCGGCGGTCCCAATGCGTTGCGACCTGCTGCTTGACCGGATCGATGTCGCTTACGTTCATGTCAGCCCCACCACTTCCGCCAGCGCCTCGACCTGCTCCCGATAGCGCGACACCGGGTTCAAGAGCAGGTGATTGGCACCCATGGCGACAATCTCCTCGAGCCGCTCGTGCACCTCTTCCGGCGTCCCGTAGATGCCGCAGATGTCGATCCCCGGCGGGTTGTGGTAGACCTCGGTGAACCAGCGCAGCAACTCGCGCTTCGCAACCTCGGGCCGCTCGTCGACCGCCATGAAGAGGCGCTTCGAGATCGGGAATGTCTCCGGGTCGCG
>JBLMXS010000230.1:0-2681 GCA_050257895.1 Thiohalocapsa sp. | reverse complement strand
GTCATGGCCGGGCTCGTCCCGGTCATCCACGTGGATTCTGGTGATAAACCACGAGCCCGGGAAACCTTCGGACCGCCGGCCTCTGGCCGGCATACCGGCGGGACGCCGCCGGTCCAAGAGTCAGCCGAGGGCCGGCGCCAGGTGGTGGACGGTGAAGCCGTGGCGTGCCGTCAGGATCTCGGCGACGCGGCGGCGGTGGCAGCACTGCCAGTCGGCCTCGTAGCACAACAGGCATGCGGGCGCTTTCCGGGCCGCCGCGGCGGCGTCGAGCAGCGCCAACTCAGCCTCGGGCCGGGCCAGCTTGTCGCCGACGATGTCCCAAAACCGGTTCCAGTCGCGCCGCCGTCCGGCTTCGCGCCCCTCGGGCGGCGTGCCGAGCGCCTGCAGATGCAGGTAGCCGATGCCGGCCTCCTCGACCGCCGCCGCGAGTTGCCGCTTCGAGAAGCCGGGCCGGCGCGAGATCGGCCGGTCGCGCACGTCGATCAGCGTCGCGACGCCGGCATCCTTGAGTGCCGCGACCACATCGGCCAGCCGCGCCTTCTCATAGCCCATCGTGAACAGCGTGTTCGTCATGCCACCCGCAAAAAATCCGCACCCGGCGAAAGCGCCCATGCCGCGGCCGCTCTGTCACCGGCCCGCATGGACCCCGGCTTGCGCTGGGAATGCGGTCGATTTCACACCCGGTAGCGGTCGACCGCGGCGCGGTCCAATTCGATCCCGAGGCCGGGGCGCTCCGGTGCCCTGACCGTGCCGTCGGCCTCCAGCTTCAGCGGCTCCTGCAGCAATTCCTCGCGGATCGCATTTGGGTTCTGGTCCCATTCCAGGACCAGCGCGTTCGGGATCGCCGCCGCGAAATGCAGCGAAGCGACGAGCAGCACGGCGCCGGCAAAGGCGTGCGGCGCCACCATGCGGTGGTGCGCCTGCGCGTAGGCGGCGATGCGGCGGCCTTCGGAGAAGCCGCCCGACCACGCGATGTCGAGCTGCACGATGTCGACGGCGCCCTTGTCGATCAGCTGGCGGAAACCGTAGAGCCCGGTCTCGGTCTCGTAGCCGGCGATCGGCGTCGCCAGGGCGCGCGCCACCTCGGCGCTGCCGTCGATGTCGTCGGTGGCGACCGGCTCCTCGATCCAATAGAGGTGATAGGGCTCCATCGCGCGGCCCATCTCGATCGCGAAAGCCGGGCTCCAGGCGCAGTTGACATCGACCATCAACTTGGCGTGCGGCCCGAGCGCCTTGCGGACGGCGGCGACGCGGGCGATGTCCTCCTCCGGGTCGACCTCGCAAAAGCGGGCATTGCCGATCAGCTGGCGCAGATGCGTCTGCGTCGACGGGTTGCGGCCGATCTTCATCTTCATGCCCTTGAAGCCGCGCGACCGGTAGCCCTCGGCCTCGGCGGCGAGCGCCTCGGCGTCCTTGCCTTCCTGGTAGAACCCGCCCGAGGCGTAGGCCTCGATGCGGTCGCGGCTGGCGCCGAGCAGCTTGTAGACCGGCAGCTGGGCGACCTTGCCGGCGATGTCCCACAGCGCGATGTCGATGCCGCTGATCGCGTTGAGCACGACGCCGCGGCGACCGAATTGCCGCGTCTGGGCGAACATCTTCTGCCAATGCGCCTCGATCAACAGCGGGTCCTGGCCGATCAGCAACGGCGCCAGCGTCTTCTCGACAACGGTCGCGGTGGCGCCGCCACCCAAGCCCGCCTCGCCGATGCCGGTGACGCCGCTGTCGGTCTCGACCTCGACCAAGAGTCCGCCGCGCCGTGCCTGCGCGCCGGCGGCGCTGGCATAGGGCGGATCGACCGGGCAAGACAGCGCAATCGTGCGGATGGCGGCGATTTTCATTATTCAGCGCTCCTGCTCAGTCGGCGATGACGGCGAGCAGGTCGCACTGCACCTGCATCGGCGGCGTCAGGTCGCTGCTGGCGACGGTGTGGCGGGCCGGGCGGGAATGCGGGTCGGGAAACATCTCGACCCAGTATTTGTTGACAGTCGGGCGCAGGCCGCGGTCGGCGATCCACACCGTCATCTTGATGATATCACCGGGAGTGCCGCCGGCCGCCTCTATCAGGCGCCGCACATTGGCGAACATCTGGCGGCACTGCGCGTCGAGGTCCTCCGGCACCTTGCCGCTCTCCGGATCGGCGCCCGAGATCGCGCCCGAGACGACGAACGGTCCCTTGCGGCTCGCGGCCGGGATCGGGTTCTGATGCTTGACGCCGGCGACCTCGATGCTGCGCCGCTTGTCCATTTCCGCCTCCTCGCGCTGCCATTAGCCGAATGATAGGCAGGGGACGCAGGAGGCGCAACGCGCCGCGGAATTGGGACCGCCGGCGTCCCGCCGAAATCCGGGCCGGAGGCCGGCGGTCCGGAGATGCTCTCACTTCACGGTGATCTCGCCGGTCATGCCGGCCCAGTCGTGGTCGGCGCAGCGCAGCGGATAATGACCTCGCTGGCGGGCGATGAAGCGCAGGTCTATCGCTTCGCCAGGCTGCAACACGATCTCGGTGCGATCGGCGTTGAGCACCTCGGGGTTGCCGAGGGTCGCCGCCTTGAAAAATTGCGGTGCGGTGAACTCGTGCGTTTCCTTACCGCGGTTTTCTAGATGCAGGCGGTAGGCGACGCCGCGTTTGAACACGAGACGGTTCGGCGAGAAGCGGTATTCGGTCGTTGCCACGCTTACCACCC
>JBLMXS010000229.1:0-2992 GCA_050257895.1 Thiohalocapsa sp. | reverse complement strand
CGCGGTGCCGAGCAGCGCAATGCCGCCGAACGCAAAGATCGCCCCCGAGGGGTGCACCGGGCGCAGCCTGCCGAAGCGGGTCCATTCGAGGCCGAGATTGAGGGCGGGAAAGGTCAGCTCGAGCGCGATGTAGAGCCCGACAGTGAAGGCGACGATGCCCCAGAACATCGACGCGATGACAAAGGCGCGCACCACCGCCTCGTTGTACGTCGCGGCGATGTGGCGGGCCGGCAGAGCGATAACGGTCATCGCGATCCTTGACGAAGATGGCGGCTGCGGAGACGAGGCATCACCACCGCATCACACGCCGGCCATCGGGGACCCTCATTGATCGAAATCAAGGCCGGATCGCCGATCACGGGGGCAGCAGCAGCGACACCGCCAGCGCCGCCAGCAGCCCGGCATTGGCGACGAACAGCGGCGCCACGGCGCGCCGCGCGAGGCTGCGCCAGCGCGCGGCGCAGGCGGCGCCGCCGGTGCCGACGACAAACAGGCTCGGCACGGTGCCGAGCCCGAACGCCATCATCGCCGCCGCCCCGGCCAGCGGCTGCTGCGTCGCCGCCGCGGCGGCCAGCGCGCCGTAAAGAAACCCGCAGGGCAACAGGCCGAGGACCAGGCCGAGCGCGAAGCGGCGGCCGCCGCCGCCCGCCAGCAACGGCCGCGCCAGGCGGACCAGCGAGCCCGCCCAGCGCTGCGCCAGCGCCTCCCGATGAGAGCCCGGGGCACCGCGCCGCCATCGCCATGGCAGCAGCCGCGCCATCGCCTGCACCAGAAACATCAGCGCCGCCACGCCCAGCAGCGCCGCGACCCCCAGCCGCACCGGCAGCAGCGCGGCGGCGCCGGCGCCAAAGGCGGCGGCGAGCGCGCCCAGCATCGCATAGGTCGTGACCCGGCCGAGATGGTAGGGCAGCAGCAGGCCGCCGGCGAGGCGCGCCACGATCGTGCCGCCGGCGGGAGCGCCATCGGCAACCTGCGCCAGCACGAACGGGCCGCACATCGGCCCGCAATGCGCCAGCCCGCCGACGAGGCCCGTCAACAGCAGCAGCACCGGGATCGAGCGCGGCGGAGCGCCGCACCAGATCGCAACCGGCAGCGCCGACCAAAACCCGTCCAAATGAAAATGCATCGCCGCTTCGATATCGCGCTGCGGCGGCGGCGGCCTTGACCCAGATCAACCGCGAGCGCGAAGCACTGCAGCGGCTTCCGGGAGGGGTTTGACGGCCGGCAGTCTTCCCCTTCACTATATGCGCATGGCCCTCAGGGCCGCGACAAACGAGGGGGAGACGCGGTGAGCCGTCCCAGAGCAGCTGACGATTTTACCGCCATCCGGGCGCGCATGGACGAGCTGCGGCGCGAGCGCGAGCTCGCCGCCGCTCCCGATGCCGCCTCCGGCAAGGCGCTGGCCCGCCGTGGCGACGGCGACGCCGAGCGGCGGCACCGCGAACGCGTCGACGGCACCCCGCCGCCGTGGGTCCCGACGATCTTCGTCCGCCGTCCGCGCGGCTAAGCAAAGGCGGCTATAGGTCGGTAACGAATGTCTTTCGGGGACGCAGCCGAAGGCTGCGAACCCGGAACCCATGCACACTGGCCTCTGGAATATGGATTCCGGGTTCGCCGCTGCGCGGGGCCCCGGAATGACACCTAAGGGAGAGACAATCCCATGTTCATCGTCGATTCACAGATTCACATCTGGGAAAACAGCAAGATGTCGGCGCATCACCGGCAGATCCCGACCTATTCCGAGGACGATGCGCTGCAGGAGATGGCCGAGGCCGGGGTCGACGCCGCCGTCATCCATCCGCCCTCGACGCTCGGCGAGGCGATGAACGAGCTCGCCGTTACCGCCGTCCGGCATCACCCCGATAAATTCTGCATCCTCGGCAATTTCGACCTTGAGGCGCCGAACCGCGAGGAGATCGTCAAGAACTGGCGGCAGCGGCCCGGGATGCTCGGCTTCCGCTTCACGTTCAACCAGCCGCACCAGCGGGCGTGGTGGACCGACGGCTCGCTCGACTGGTTCTGGAAGGCCTGCGAGCGCGAGCAGTTGCCGGTCGGCCTCCTGGCCGGCGGCCACATGCAGGCATTCGGCCAGATCGCCGAGCGCCACCCCCGGCTGAAATTGCACATCGACCATCTGGGGCGGGCTGGCGGCGGCGCCGGCGGCACCGATGAGCAGGCTTGGGCCGACCTGCCGGAGATGCTGGCGCTGGCGCGGCTGCCCAATGTCGGGGTCAAGATGTCGGGGGCGCCGAGCTATTCGAGCCAGCCCTACCCGTACAAGAACATCCATGGCTATCTGCAGCGGATCTTCGACGCATTCGGGCCGCAGCGCTGCTTCTGGGGCACCGACATCACGCGCATGCCGTGCAGCTACCGCCAATGCGTGACGATGTTCACCGACGAATTGCCGTGGCTGCAAGGCCGCGACAAGGAGCTGGTGATGGGCCGGGCGATTTGCGAATGGCTGGGCTGGAAGCCCGCCGGCCTGGCATAGGCCGGCCCCGCCGCTGCGGTCGGCGATGATCGGCCCGCCGGGTCTGCCGAAGCCGGGGCGCCCGGTCTTCGCCGTGGCCGGCGCCGCCGTGGAACCTCGTCCGTACCGACTGTTTGCGGTGCGATGGGCGGCGGGTCTCTATGTTGCCGGCGTGCTGGCGCATCTTGGCGACAACATGGCATACCACTTGATGGCCGGCCTGCCTCTCGCCGAGGTGCTGATCCGCGCGCCGGTGTGCCTGGTGTGGCCGGCCGACCTGATCGGGGCGCTGCTCGGCCTCGCCTGAGCGCCGCCGATTGCGCTGTCGCATGAGGGCTGACGCGGTCGCCTACGGCGTGCTGCGCCTGGCCCTACGGCTGGCCCGGGGCGGCGCGTGGCGCCGGCCGCGCCCGATCACCGTGGCCGAGCGCATCGCGTCGCTGCCCTGCCGCGACCTGCCGCTCAGCGAGCCGGTCGAGATCCGCTGGAGCGAGCGGCTGGTGCCGTTCATTGCCGCCC
>JBLMXS010000228.1:0-5353 GCA_050257895.1 Thiohalocapsa sp. | reverse complement strand
CGGGCACCGTTCGGCCTGCCTCCAGCCGGGCGAACGACCAATCCTGGCGCGCGATGACGCGCGGTGGCGCGCCGTCGCCGTCGCGCACCATCAGAACCGCTCCGGGGTCGTCGACATCCGCGGCTTGGTAGGGGCGGTGGCCGCGATCGGACAACAGCTGCACCGCGCTCGGCATATTTGGCTGGAAGCTGACAATGAGGCGGCCGCCGATCGGCCGCGCGTCTCGCTGCGCCTCGGGGACCCGGATGCGCATCAGCCCCTCGGCCGCCGGCACGTCGTGCTGCCAGCCGCACCACACGATCGTATAACCCTGGCGCATCAGAAAGCCGTCGCCCGCATCGGTCGCGGCCGCCGGGTCGATCGGCCGCGGCACCCGGTTGAAGGCGGCGAGCGCCAGCCGGTTGCCGCGGTTCGGCACGTCAAACAGCAGGCGGTGACGGCCTTGCCGGGGATCTTGCGGCATCAGGATGCGGAAATCGGCGGCGAATTCGACCTTGCCGTCGCGGCCGCGCGGCGCAAGGTCGATGTCGGTGATGACGCGGTTCAACGGATGGTGCGGGTCGACCGCGAAATGCGCCGTGCCGTCGAGCTGCACATAGCGCCCGGTGGCGCCGAAGCTGCGGCCGCGGGCCACGGGTTGGCGAGAGGTTATTTCGAGCCGGCTGACGGACATGGCTTCCTCCCGCGATTGCACCGTGAGGTTAGCGCGTATCGGACCCAGGATCACCAAGTACCCGGCGCGACTGGCCCATAAATGCCCGGCCGGTCGGACTTCCCGAATGCAGCGGGCTTGCCGTCGCGGCGTGACAAGCGCATCCTGACCGCAATCATTGCGATTAGGCACAAATCCCGAATATTGAGCGAGGTTGCTCTTGTCTCAGCCCGAACCGCTGTCAATCCCGGAAGCCCAAGCGTCGGCCCTCAATCCGTCAGCCAATGTGGAGCGCAAGCTCGCAGCGATCCTGGCCGCCGACGTCGTCGGCTACAGCCGGCTGATGGGGCTCGACGAGGAAGGCACCCTCGAACAGTTGAAGGAGCACCGGCGCGTCCTGTTCGATCCGAAGATCATCGAGCATCGCGGCCGCATCGTGAAGACCACCGGCGACGGGCTCCTGGTGGAATTCGCCAGCGTCGTCGACGCCGTGCGCTGCGCGGTCGAGGTGCAGCGCGGCATGGCCGAGCGCAACATCGACGTCGACCCCGAGCGGCGCCTCGATTTCCGCATCGGCATCAATGTCGGCGACGTCATCATCGACGGCGACGACATCTATGGCGACGGCGTCAATGTCGCCGCCCGCCTCGAAGGGCTCGCCGAGCCGGGCGGCATCTATGTCAGCCGGGTCGTCCGCGACCAGGTGCGCGACAAGCTCGACTTCGGCTTCGAGGACATGGGGGCGCAAAGCGTCAAGAACATCGCGCGCCCGGTCCGCGTCCACCGCGTGCAGATCACCGGGCTTGCGCCGGAGCGGGGCGCCAAGCCGGCGCGCGACCGCAGCGCGAGCCCGACGTCGCGGCTGGCTCTGCCGCGTCGGCTCTACCGAGCGCCGCTGCGCATCGCGCGGGCGCTGGTGCTGGTGGCGATCGTGGTGATCGTCGCCTGCCGCTGGGTCAACCCGCCGGTGACGCCGACGATGCTGCTGCGCCTGCCGACGGCCGGCAAAATGGAGCAGCGCACCGTGTCGCTGGCGGCGATTTCGCCGGAGTTGCCGCAGGCGCTGATCGCCGCGGAGGACCACCATTTCTGCCTGCACAAGGGCGTCGATTGGGATGCCGCCCCCAACCCCGCTGCCGGCGGCTCCGGCGGGCTGCAAAACGTCAATTCGATCACCATGCAGCTGGCCGGCAGCCTGCTGCTGTGGCCGGGCGACGGGTCGCTGCGCCGCACCCTCGAGATCCCGCTGGCTTACGCCATCGACATCGTGTGGCCGAAGCGGCGCATCGTTGAGGTCTACCTGAACATCGCCGAGTGGGGGAACGGGGTTTACGGCGCCGAGGCCGCCGCCGAGGTGATGTTCCACAAGAACGCCGCCCACCTGACCCGCAACGAGGCGGCGCTGATGGTGGCGGCGCTGCAGGACCCGCTGCAGACGAGCGGCGCGCGGGCGCTGAGCGAGCGCGCAGTGTGGGCAACGCGCAAGCTCGACCAGCGGCAGGAGAACTATTCCTGCCTGCGGTAGCACCGGCTGAAGGTACTGACGGCCGGCGCCGGTTGCTGCGCTTTTGTTAGCAACGATCAAGACGTCGAACGCGTGATCGGCTGCGTTCCGCCGCCGCATTCGCCAGAACGACAATTCGCTAAACGAATTCGCAACCTTTCGGCCGTATTTCTGCGCAAACGCTGAGCGCATTTGCCGCAAATCCTCTCTATCCGCCGCGTGCGAAAATGGCTTATCTCGCCGCGCTATCATTTGGTTGCGCCTACCGACGGTCCCCCCCCCGACATTGCAGGACGAGCGCATGCACATTTTCATCACCGGTGGCGCCGGCTTCATCGGCTCGCACCTTTTGGATCGCCTGTTGGGCGAAGGCCATTCGGTGCATATGGTCGACGATCTGAGCACCGGCCGGGCCGCGAATATCGCGCACCACCTCGACAATCCGGCCTTCTCGTTCGACGAGGCGGACATCGTGACGTGGGAGGGGATGTGGCCAGCGGTGCGCGCCGCCGACTGCGTCTATCACCTCGCCGCGGTCGTCGGCGTGCGGCGGGTGCTGCGCGATCCGATCCGCGTCATGGCGACCAACATTGCCGGCACCGAGCGCGTGTTGCGCGCCGCCGCGGCGAGCCCGCGCCGGCCTCGCGTGCTGCTGGCCTCGACCTCCGAAGTCTACGGCTTCAACGGCAGGCCGATACAGTCGGAGGCCGATCCGATGACCTACAGGGCCGGCAATTGGACGCGCTGGTCTTACGCGGTGACGAAGCTGGCCGGCGAGCACTTCGCCAATGCCTACGCCCGCGAGACCGGGCTCGAGATCACCGCGATGCGCTTTTTCAATATGATCGGGCCGCGCCAGCGGGGCGAGTACGGCATGGTGTTGCCCAATTTCGTACGCCAGGCGGTGCGCGGGCTGCCGCTCAACATTTACGGCGACGGCGAGCAGACCCGCTCCTTCTGCGACGTCCGGGACGGGGTGCGGATGATGAGCGAACTCGCCGAGGTCGCGACCGCGCCCGGGGAGGTCGTCAATCTCGGGAACGACCAGGAGATCTCGATCAACGATCTCGCCAAGCTGGTGCGGCGGCGCGCGGACAGTTCGTCGCCGGTCGTCCACGCGACCTACGCCGAGGGCTATGGCGAGCATTTCGACGACATCGCGCAGCGTCGGCCGGATCTGACGCAGCTCAAATCGCTGATCGATTTCCACCCGCACTGGACGCTAACCGACACGATCGACGAGCTGATCGCGCTCGAGCGCGCCGCCGCCGCGCCAGCCCCGGCGCGCGCCCGCGCCCGCGCCGCGGCAACCGCCTGATCGGACGCTAGCGAGGACCCGTCCCGCAGAGGAACCTGCAATGCCTGCTGACTTCGCACCTGCTGCCGACGCGCCTGTCGTGGTCGAGGGGGCGGCGGCCGCCGCGCGCGTCGCCGCGGCGCCGTCGTTGGCGGTGTCCGGCTGGGATTTTCCGGGCTGGCCTGGGGTGTCCTTAGCGGAGGTGGCGCAGCCCCCCGCATTGAGCGCGCTGGTCGACGACATCAAGACGCGGCTCGCCGGCGCCGGTTTCTGCGTCGTGCGGCTGTCCTCGATCATCGGCCACGAGCCGGAGGGGGTGGCGGCCGCCGCCGCGACGCTGCTGGCAAGCGCCATCGGCAAACCGTTCCGCGTCTACGAGAACAACCCGGGCCATTGGCGCAATCTCGGGGCCGACCCGCAGCGGCCGCCGAACCGTTCCGAGGGCATCGGCCTGCAGCTGCCGCACCATGATTTCTGCAACGCCGAAGCGCCTCCCGATGTGGTTTGCCTGCTGTGCCTGCGGCCCGATCCGCTCGGCGGCGGAGCCTCCTTGGTGGCTCGGATGGCGGGAATCGAGGCGGAGCTCGAACCGGCCGAGGTCGAGCAACTGTCCCGCCCGGTGTTCCGCGACGGCCAGGTGGTCAACCTGTCCGGGGTCGGGCACGACGCCAACCCGTTCGCGATCATCGCGCCCGAAGACGCGCGCTTTCGGTATCGATTCGTCGGCCACCTGCTGGAAAGCGCTCCCGAGCCAGCGGCGAAGGCGGCCGTGCATGCCCTGGTCGCAGCGCTGAAGGCAAGGATGCACACGATCCCCCTCGCCGCCGGCGACCTGCTCCTCGTCGATCAACATCTTGCCGTGCACGGCAGAGCAGCCCTCGGGCAGCAGCAGGAGAGCCTGCCGATCGCGTCGAGGCGCCGTCTCCTGCTGTCGTTCCTAAGGACTGCGACGGCAGCGTGATTCGCCTTTATTGATCGCCTGCGTCCCGTATACAATCGACCTCGCAACAAAAGCTGCATACAACCGGACATGATTGTGCGAGGAGCAGGTGGCGGTCTTCCCGTTATTCGTCGTCGGGCCCAACGCCATCCTGTCGCTGATCGGGCATATACGCGGGCCGAAGCCGGTGCAGGAGCCCGACCCCGAGGCGCTTAAAGATCTCGAAGTCGACGTCGTCATTCCGGCGCACAATGAGCGGGCAACGATCGCGCTGTGTCTTGCCTCGGTGATGCGCCAGACGTTGAAGCCGAATTCGGTCACCGTCATCGACGACGGCAGCGATGACGACACCGCCGATGTCGCCGAAGCCTTCGCTGCGGCCAACAATGTCCCGGTGCGCGTCATCCGCCGCCGCCGCTCGATCGGCAAGACGCCGGGGCTGAAAATCGAGTCGCGCAATCTCGAAGGCGACGTCGAGTTCATCCTCGACGCCGATACCGTCCTCATTTCCGACGGCTACATCGAGCAGCTGGTGCGGCAGCTGTTCCGCGTGCCCGGCATCGCCTCGGTCAGCGGCATGGTCTACCCGCTGCACGATCGCGACCGCGAGGCGCTGGCCGAGATGGAGATGGTGGGCCGCCTGAACGAGCAGTTCCCCCGCCTCGACCTCGCAATCCACCGGCCGCTGTTCAACCGCATCGCGAAGGGCGTCGCGAATTTCTACCGCGACGCTATCTTCCAGTTCATGCAGGGTTTCTTTTACAGCGGCGTCCAGAACCTGTTCGGGACGATGCCCAACCCGGTCGGCTGCGCCGTCGCTTATCGCCGCGACTACCTGAGGGAACTGTTCGACCGCTACGAACCGGCGATGGGCGACAACATGACCTCGTCGGAGGACATCTTTTTCGGCACCGCCTTCATGGCCAACGGCTATCACAACACCCAGGTGCTGAGCGTCGT
>JBLMXS010000227.1:0-4381 GCA_050257895.1 Thiohalocapsa sp. | reverse complement strand
TGACCCCGTGATAGACCCGGTTGTCGTCGGTAACGGCGGCGTCGAGCGGCTCGGCCAGCGTGAACGACCCGAGCGGCCGCTCTGCCAGATCGGCGATGCCGGTCTCGCCGCTGGCGATGTTGACGCGGCTGACGAGCAGCACCAGCACCCAGTCGACGCCGTCGCGGTGCATCCCCTCCGGAGTCGGCCGCCCCTCCTGTCCGGGCCGCGCCTCGATGCGGAATTGGTGGATCTCGACATGCCACGAGGGCGGCCGCAGCGGCGGCGGCGTCAGGCCCTCGAACAGCGTGTGGCGCATCGCGAGGATCGCCTGCAGCGTCGGATGCTGGGCAATCGGCGCCGTCACCGGCTCGAACCAGCGCTCGATGCCGCCGTTGAGGGGGTTGTAGTCGCGGCTCTGGTAATGCGGCTGGTGCTGCTTGCGGGCGATCCCGGTGGGCGACGCGCGAAAGCAGGCGAAGCGGCGGCGGCGGTAGCGCCCGCCGTCAGCCATGTAGGCGTCGACCCCGAGATCGTCCCAGCTGACGGCAAAGCCGGCCCAGTCCTGTAAGGCGGCCGCCCCCAGCACCGCGCGCATCTCGTCGCCGCGCACGAAGGCGAAGCCCTCGGCGGCGACGCTATCCGCGATCGGGCGCAGCGGGCCGTTCAGTTCGCCGTCCATCCATTCCATGTCGAGATCGGCGACCGCGGGTCAAGTCCTGCGGGTGTGGCGAGGCGCCTACGGCAATACCGAGGCCGGCTTCTCGTTGACGCAGCGCAGCAGCCGCCAATAGCCGAACAGGTTGCTCGGGCGGATTTCGCGGACCGTCAGCTGGCTCTCGCGCAGGAAGGCGTCGAGCGGGAAATCGGCGTGGAAGCCGATATGGCGGGCGACATGCGCCAGCCGCTTTTCCATGAACCGCAACGCCCATTTGTCGCTGGTGAAGTGGTTGACCAGCACAATCGTGCCGCCGGGGATGCACACACGGCGCATCTCGGCCGCAAAGCGCGCCGGGTTCGGCACGACCGAGGCGACATAGAGCGCCAGCACCGCGTCGAACGAATTGTCCTCGAACTCGAGGTGCTCGGCGTCCATCTCGTGCAGACCGACGACGTGCGTCAGCTGTTGCGTCGCGACACGCCGGCGCGCCTTTGCCAGCATCTCGGCCGAGACGTCGATCCCGGTGACCTGCGAATCCGGCCGGAAATACGGCAACGACAAGCCGGTGCCGACGCCGGCTTCGAGGATGCGCTGGCCCGGCCGGTCATTGGCGATGCGCACCGCTTCCTTGCGCCCGGGGTGGAACACCGGGCCAAACACGATGTCGTAAGACCCGGAAAACAGCCGGTATGTCCGGATTGTGTCGCGCAGGTCCATCGGCCGTTTCTCTTAAAGTCGGGGCATCGAAACGCGGGTGGTCGCGCCGCAGGAATGCGAGCCTGCCTGCCGCGGGCGGCATTGTAAAGCCGTGCGCGAACGGCGCGGTAGCGGCAGCGTTCCCCAGCCCTGCATGGCGCGTCTGCGCCGCTTGCGGCGGCGCGGCCGGCGGCCTCAGGCCCTCGGCGTCAGGACAGCAGCGTGATGCGCTCGGCCTCGAGGCCCTTCTTGCCGTCGACGACGTCGACCTGCACCCGCTGGCCGGGCTCGAGCGCATTGACGCCGCTGCGGCGCAGCGCGGTGATATGGACGAAGACGTCCTTGCCGCCGCCGTCCGGCGAGACGAAGCCGTAGCCCTTCTCGGGCTCGAACCATTTCACGGCGCCTTCCATCGACGTCGACGGCCGCGGCGCCCGGTGGTCGAGACCGTTGCCGCGTCCCTCGCGCGGCGGCAGCGCCGTGCTGCTGTCGATGTTGAGGACAGTGGTGACGAGCGGCCCCTTCGCGCCAGCGCTTACCTCGCAGGTGATCGAGGCGCCCTCGCTGACGTCTTCGTAGCCGGCGCGGCGCAGGATCGCCATCGGCAGAAACGCATCCTGCGAGCCGTCGGACAACGTCACAAAGCCGAAGCCTTTGCTGGCGTTGAACCATTTCACCGTCGCATCGACGCGGCGGCCAGGGGGAGGAGGGGAGTCATCGCGCATGAACCCAGGGCGGCGGTCGTACATAGTGCCTCTAAACGTGCAATAGAAGACGCAGGGGGCGTCCGAACGCGGTATGATAGCGTAAAAGCGCCGCACCGCGCTAGCCTTGACATCGCTCGGAGATCGGTCGCCGCGGAGCCGCGATGTTCCGACGCGTTTGATCTCGATCAGCGCAAACGGGATCCCCAGATGATACTAAGTCGCAGTGCGATTGCTGCCACGCCAGCGGCGATCAGGCGTTGGACCTCCCGTATAACTGCCGCAGCAGCAGAAAGTAGGCGCAAAATGAGACTGACGAGAACCCTGTTGATCGCCGGGGCGCTATTGACCACGGCATCGCTGACGGCGGGAGCGCAGCCGCCTCATTACTACCCGACCTATCCATATTCCCAATCGCCGGCGCAACTTCCGCCGTCGTGGTACTATAATCCATACACGAGCGGGCTCGGGCCATGCCCGCAACGCTTTCCCGGCGATCCGCCATGCAGCGAGACGATCGCCCCGAGCTACGGCCAGCCCGATTTCTGGTCGCGCTAGGCTAACTTGGGTCACCGCGCGAGCAGCGACAGCAGATAGAGGACGCCGCCGACCAGGCCGCCGACCAGTGTGCCGTTCATCCGGATGTATTGCAGGTCGGCGCCGACCGCGGTCTCGACGCGGCCGACGAATTCGTGCGGCTCCCAGCGGCGCACGACCTCGACGACAAACCGCACCAGCTCGCTGCGCCACGGCAACGCCTCGACGACAACCGCTTCGACCGTCATGTCGAGCCGCTGGCGCATCGCCGGGTCGCCCTTCAAGGCGTCGCCGAGTGAGGCGATCATCATCGTCAAGGCCCGCCGCGTGCGCGAACTCGGCAAGGCGAGATCGGCGAGCAGCAGGGTGCGCAGCCGCTCCCACGAGGCGGCGATCCACCCCCGCACCTCCGGGCGAGCCAGCACCGCGCCGGTGTCGATGGTGCTCGACGAGCCGAGTTCGTCGGCGAACTCGCCGATCCGGGCCAGCAAGGCCTGCCGTGCGGCGCCTCCCGGCCGCCGCAGATCGTCGATCAATTCGCCGGCGGCGCGCAGCATGACGCGGGCGATCTCGCGATTGATCGCGCGCGGGATCCAGCGCCGTCGCCGCTCGGCAACGGCTTCGAGCATCTTGTCGCCGCTGCCGGCGAGAAAATCGGCCGCCTGCGTCAGCGCGGTGTCGAGCACCGCCTCGTGATAGCCGGTCGAGGCGAGGGCGCGCAGCAATTGTCCGAGCACCGGGCCGAGCTGCGCGCCGCGCAGCTGCGGCCCCAGCGCGCGGCCGAGAAAGGCGAGGATCTGCCGGTCCCCGACGGCATTGAGAAAAAACGGCAGCGCCTTGGTGAGCTCGTCGGCGACCAGCGCCGCGTTGTGCCGGTCCGCCAGCCAGTGGGCGCTGCGCTCGGCGATCCGCAACGAGCGTAATTCGCCGGCGAGCAGCTCGGGAACGAGAAAATGCCGGTCGAGGAACAGCGCGAGGCCCTCGCCGATGCGGTCCTTGTTAGCCGGCAGGATCGCGGTGTGCGGGATCGGCAAGCCGAGCGGCCGGCGGAACAGCGCCGTCACCGCGAACCAGTCGGCGAGCCCGCCGATCAGCGCCGCCTCGCTGACCGCGCGCAGTAGCAGCAGCGGCTGTCCGGGCGCGGGCAGCGCCAGCGTCGCGACGAAGAGGGCGGCCGCCACGCCCAGCATGCCGGTGGCGACGGCGCGCCAGCTGCGCAGCCGCCGCCGCTGCTCCTGCTGGCGCGCTTCGGGCCGTCCTCCGCTGACGCTCATCGCTGCTCCGTCGCCCTTCTCTGTGCAGGTTCTGTTACAGAAAAGAACATTTGTCGGGAGCGGGAGTGACGCCGGGCCGCCTGCCCGGGGGTAGGCTGCCCGGCGCCGCCTTCGCAGGCATGCTCCGCGGCGCTTTCGCGGTCGAGGCGGTGGCGCTGTTCCTGCCTGCGCGACATCGCCGGCCCCCGCCTCGGCGTCGGCGATCTGGCGCTGGCCGTCAGCGCCGGGCTGGCGCCGCTGCTGCTGGCGGCGGCCCGTCCGCCTTCCCCGCCTTGAGCCGCGCCAGCATCTGGCGGATCGGCGCGAACGGCCCGTATTTGTGCTGCGCTTCGCTGAAACCGTCGGCGTAGGGGCCGTACGGGGCATCGACCGGCTTGGCCAGGAGGTCCGGGAAATCTTTGTCGAGGCCGGGTTTGTGCGGGCGCGGCTGCGAGACGAGGTAGGCGGCAACGTCCCATCCGTCCTCGACCGACAGTCGCGGCGACAGATAATCCGTGCCGATAGGCATGTTGGAGTGGACGAAGTTGGCG
>JBLMXS010000226.1:0-5812 GCA_050257895.1 Thiohalocapsa sp. | reverse complement strand
ACCCCCGGCATCGGTCCCCTCGCCGGCTGGCGCGGCGAAGACGGCGCGGCGGCCGGCAAGGGCGCGCCAAATCCGAACCAGCTCGAGCGCTACGTCGCCAATGGCTGCTTCTGGAAATACCAGCTGCCGCCCGAGCAGCTCTATTACAAGCACGCCAACAAGGCCTATCTCGAAAACGCCGTCGCGATGGGCCTCATTCCGGCGGCGGAGCCGATCGTCCTGCAGCTCTATGTCGAGCCGTTGCAGCGCTTCCGGCTGGCGGCGCAGGGCCACGGCCCGGTGGTGCCGCCCGAAGCCGATCGCGAGCGGATCGCCCTCTATTTCGATCCGCTGCCGATCTGGTATCCGCCGTTCGAGGAGGCGCAGATCGATCCCCAAGCCTTCCCGCTGCGCGCGGTGACGCAGCGGCCGATGCAGATGTACCACTCGTGGCATTCGCAGAACGCCTGGCTCAGACAGATCCTCGGGCAGAACCGGCTGTTCATCAACCGCGCGACGGCGCACAGCCTAGGGCTTGGCGATGACGACTGGGTCTGGGTGTCGAGCCACGCCGGCCGCATCAAGGCGCAGTTGAAACTGATGGACGGCGTCAACCCCGACACGGTGTGGACCTGGAACGCCATCGGCAAGCGCAAGGGCGCCTGGAACCTCGCCGCCGACTCCCCCGAGTTCACGCGCGGCTTTCTGCTCAACCACCTGATCGGGGACCTGCTGCCTGGCGAGGCCGGCGCCAACGCCGACCCGGTGACCGGTCAGGCCGCCTGGTACGATCTGCGGGTGCGGGTCGAGAAGGCTGCCGCCGCCGAGGCCGGCACCAGCGCCCCCGACTTCCGCCTGCTGGCGCGGCTGCCGTCGTTTGCGGCGCCTCCCGAGACCGTCCGCTATGGCGCCGTCTTCGCCGGCCCCGAGCACGAGCACGAGCACGAGCGAGAGGTACCGGCCGAGGCGCCGCGCCGGGAGGCGGCCGAATGACCGACCTGCCGCAGCTGCGCCCCGGCCAGAAGAAGCTCGGCCTCGTCATCGACCTCGATCTGTGCGTCGGCTGCCACGCCTGCGCCACCGCCTGCAAGGAGTGGAACACCGGCGGCCACATGGGGCCGCTGCCCGATTTCAACGCCTATCGCGACGGCGCCTGGGGCGTCTGGTTCAACCGCATCCATTCGTTTGAGGAGCCGGGCGAGGATGCCGGCGAGGAAGCCGCCCTGGACGGCGAGGGCGCGCGCACCGTGCACTTCCCGAAATCATGCCTGCATTGCGAGGACGCCGCCTGCGTCACCGTGTGCCCCACCGGCGCCTCCTACAAGCGCGCCGAGGACGGCATCGTGCTGGTCAACGAGGCGATCTGCATCGGCTGCAAGCTGTGCTCCTGGGCCTGCCCGTACGGCGCCCGCGAGTTTGACGTCGATGAAGGCGTCATGAAGAAGTGCACGCTGTGCATCGACCGCATCTACAACGAGAACCTGATGCAAGAGGAGCGCCAGCCGGCCTGCGTCATGGTGTGCCCGACCAATGCCCGCTTCTTCGGCGATCTCGGCGATCCCACCTCGCCGGTGTCGGAAATGGTCGCGGCGCGCGGAGGCAAGGACCTGATGCCGGAACTCGGCTACCGCCCGGTCAACAAGTACCTGCCGCCGCGCCGCCGCCCGCCTCCCGTGACGCCCGCCGCCGCTGCGGTGGCCGCAGCGCCTGAAGCCGGCGACAGCGTCGGCGCCAATGCGCTGCTGCGCTGGGTCGATCGGCTGCTGTCGCGATAATGCCCCTCGCAGCACCGCCGCCGTCCGGCCACAACCGTCGATGCGAGACGGATCGAGATTGCTTCGTCGCTTCGCTCCTCGCAATGACCGCTCGTTTTTGCTGTCATTGCGAGCGAAGCGAAGCAATCCCGTTGCCGCAGGGTACGTGAGTCAACTTCCCGGATAGCTCGAAACCTCAACACGTACGATGCATCCAGCACTTTCGATCGTCTTTTTCACCACCGCCGCCGGCGCCGGCTTTGCGCTCTTGTTCCTCATCGGGATCGGCGTCCCGCTCGCCCTGTTGCCGGCGAGTGGCTGGTTCGGCGTCGCCGGGCTGGGGACCGCCTTCGTCCTCGCCGTGGCCGGGCTCGTCGCCTCGGCCTTCCATCTCGGCCATCCGGAGCGGGCCTGGCGGGCCTTCTCGCAATGGCGCTCGTCGTGGCTGTCGCGCGAGGGAGTGCTGTCGGTCCTCACCTTTCTGCCGGCCGTCGTCTTCGGCATCGGCTGGGTCTTCTTCGGCGCCACCGCCGGCTTTATCGGGCTGTGCGGCATCCTCGCGGCGGCGTTGGCGGCCGGGACGATCTACTGCACCGGCATGATCTACGCCTCGCTGAAGCCGATCCGCCAGTGGCGCAACCGGTGGACCGTGCCGAACTATTTCCTGCTCGGGCTGATGGCCGGGTTCCTGCTGCTCGATTTCTGGATCCGGTTCTGGACGGCCTGGCCGATCGGCACGCCGATCCTGACGCTCGTCGCAGTCGCCGCCGCGTGGTGCCTGAAGGAAGTCTACTGGCGCTCGATCGACACCAATTCGGCAATAAGCACCGTCGCCAGTGCGACGGCGCTAGGACGCCGCGGCGCCGTGCGGATGCTGGAGCCGCCGCACACGCAGGAGAATTACCTGTTGCAGGAGATGGGTTACGCCATCGCCCGCAAGCATCGCGTCCGGCTGCGCGCCGTCGCCCGCCTCGCCGCCTTTGCCGTGCCGGCGCTGCTGACGCTGATCGTGCTCTTTATCGCCGGCGGCCTCGGCATCGCGCTCGCCGCGCTCGCCGTCGTCAGCGCCGCGCTTGGCCTTGTCATCGAACGCTGGCTGTTCTTTGCCGAGGCGACCCACACGGTAATGCTGTATTACGGCGCCGAAGCGGTGTGATGCGGCAGCCGCAATGCCGCGGCGATCGCGGCGGCGGCGACGCGGTGGCCGTATTCGTTCCAATGGCTGTCGGCGGCGAAATCGAAGCGCCGGTGATGCGCCTGCCAGTCGGCCCGGAAAACCGGCTCCAGATCGACAAACGCGATGCCGCGCCGGGCCGCGGCGGCGGATGCCAGGCGGTTGAGCGCCAGCGCCGGGCTGTCGGCGTTGCGGTAGATGGCGGTGCGGTCGCCGTCCATCGCCAACAGCAGCCGCGCCCCCATCGCATGCACCGCTCCGTCGATCCGCCCGAACAGGTAGTCGGTCGCCGCCGCGACGTCCGGCGCGTCCGCCAGCACCGCGGCGATGTCGGTGTTGGCGGCGATCTCGGAGGGCGCAGCGTGAGCTTTGGGCAGTAGCAGGTTGACGAGGATCTCCGGTCGCACCTGACAGCGATAGAGAAAGAAGCGCGCCGTCGCTGTTTGCCGCAGCCATTCGAGGGTGCCGGCCCGCCATGGCGTCGGCGCGATCTCGCCGAGCACATGGCCGTCGCCGACCCGTAATTTCAAAAAGCTCGACGTGTAGCGGCCGGCCTTGAACTTGTAGCTCTCGTCGAAATCGTTGTGGACAATCAGCACGACGACGAACTCGGGCCGGTATTTCGCGACCTCGCGCTCGATCATCCACAAATACTGGCTCAACGGCGCGCCGCTGATCGCAAAGCGGTAGACTTCCGCCTTGCCGCCGTCTGCGGCCAGGTCGGCCGCCAGATCCTCGCCGAGACTGCGGCTGTAGGGAACCTGCAACGCTTCGACAAAGCTGTCGCCGACGACAGCGATGCGCGCGACGTCGGGATGGCGCGCCACTTCGTAATCGCCGATCCCCGAGTTCCACCCCTGGCCGTTGATCCGATAGGGCGCGGCGATCTCGGCCCGCACCCGCCAGACGCCGTTCTGATGGGGGGCGTAGCGCACCACGCCGCCGCCATAGGCATTGGCCGGGACGTCGCTGGCCAGCCAGACGAAGCGGAATACGACAAGCTCGCAAAAGCCGAGAAACAGCGCCAGGGTCGCAGACGTTACGGCGAGGTTGACGGCCAGCGCCCGCAGCCGCGACGTCTGGTCGGACCTGCCGCCGGCAGGCGCCCCCGCCGGCGCTTGCGGCACTTGCGGCGCTTGCGGCTCTTGCTGCGCCGCCACGTGCGAGCCTCGCCTAGCAGGCCCCGGCGCGGCAGTCGGCGCGGGCCACGAGATCGCGGCGCGGACCCCGGCGCAGCTCCCGCAATTCGCGCTCGATGTCGTCGCGCCGCGCTTGGAACGCCTTGAGGTCGCTGCCGGCGAGGCGGGTCAGCGCCGGCATCTTGAGGCTCAGCGGATCGACCTGCACCCCATCCTGGTGCACCTCGTAGTGGAGATGCGGACCGGTCGCCATGCCGGTCATGCCGACATAGCCGATGACGTCGCCCTGCTTGACGTGCTCGCCGGCATGCAGGCCGTGCGCGAAGGCCCTGAGATGGCCATATGCCGTCGCATATTCCTTGTTGTGCTGGATCTCGATGTAGTTGCCGTAGCCAGCGTGGCGGCCGGCCTCGACAACGACGCCGTCGCCGGCGGCGTAGACGGCGGTGCCGCTCGGCGCCGCGAAGTCGACGCCGCGGTGCATGCGCGAATAGCCGAGGATCGGGTGCAGCCGCATCCCGAACCCCGAGCTGATGCGCACCGCATCGACCGGCGTGCGCAGCAGCGGCTTGATGATGTTCTCGCCGAGCGCGGTGTAATAGCCGGGCTGGCCGCCTGGCGGCGTGTAGCGGTAGAGCCGCAGCCGGGTGCCGCTCAGCACCATCTCGGCATAGACCATGTGGCCGCCCCCGGTTGGGCGGCCGAACTCGTCGTCGACCCGCCGATAAAGCACCGTGAAATTGTCGCCGGGGCGGATTTCGCGCTGAAAATCGATGTCGTAGCTGAAGGCGCGGATCATCTCGGCGAGCACCGCCGGCGGCACGGCGGCACGCGTCGCCGCCCCCGACAGGCTCGAATGGATGGTGCCGCTGCGAACCGCCGGCACCTCGCGCGTCGGGCGGTCCTGGCTCTCGGCGACGAAGCGGCCGGTATCGTCGCGCGCGACGACGACGTCGTGGTCCGGCGCCAGCGCGAGGCGCACGCTGAGGAGGCGATCGGACTGCACGAACACCGCGGCCTTCTGCCCGGCCTTGAGATCGCGCGGATCCCAGACGGTGGCGAGTTTCCTGATCGCGGCCTGCGCGTCCTCCGGCGCGACCCCGATGCGCGCCAGCAGCTTGAGCGGCGTATCGCCGGGCTGCGCTTCGATGGTCTGCGGCCGCGGCGCGGCCGGCGTCGCCGGCACGACGCTGTCGGGGGCGCCCGGTTCGCGCGGGCGCGCGCCGGGGTCGCTGCGCACGGCGGCAGCCGATGCCGTCTCGGAAGGCGTCGGCGCCGGGTGCGGCCGCGGGGTCCGCGTCGCTGCCAGGAGCGTCGGGTCGAGCCGCGGCTCGGGGGGGGTTGCCGGCAGCAGCAGCACCAGCGCCGCGACCCCGCCGCTGCCGATTAGCAGACCGGCGAGCCGCCGGCGGTTGCGACGCCGCCTCATGCCGTCATCCCCCTCCCATCGGCTGCGCAGAGTGGCGGCTGCCGGCAAAGCCTGTCAACCCCTTGGGGCCACTGGGGCCGGCCCCTGGAGGCCGCTGCGGGTGCGATTCTAAAATCGTCGCCGGAGCGTGCGAAAAGGCGTTGACGCTGCCGCCGCCATGGGCTTATAAGCCGCCTCCCGCGACGGCGGCGCCAGTTCGGCGGCAGCGGACGCGGGTTGCTGATTGACATTGTGTGGAAGAGAAGGGATGCGCGGGCGGCGGCGATGGGTCGTTGCTGCTCGCGGGGTGCGGGGTTTCCTGATGGGGACTTGCACCTGGAAGTAAGTGAGCGTTGTG
>JBLMXS010000225.1:0-6573 GCA_050257895.1 Thiohalocapsa sp. | reverse complement strand
GTACCCGCGGGCGCACGGCGTCCATCTCGGCCCCGACGACTCGATCTACCTGACCGACGACGGCGGCCACTTCGTGCGCAAATGCCGCATCGAGGACGGCAAGGTGCTGCTGGAACTGGGGGTGCCGGGGAAGCCGGCGCCCTATATGGGCGGCGAGCCGTTCCACCGCTGCACTCATACCGCGCTGGCGCCGAACGGCGACATCTACGTTTCCGACGGCTACGGCAACGCGCGCGTCCATAAATATTCGCCGGATGGGCGATTGCTCTTTTCGTGGGGCGAGCCGGGCACCGATCCCGGGCAGTTCAACATCGTCCACAACATCTGCACCGACGCCGACGGCTGGGTCTACGTCGCCGACCGCGAGAACCATCGCGTGCAGGTGTTCGACGGCAACGGCAAGTACGAGACGCAGTGGAACAACCTGCACCGCCCGTGCGGGCTGTGCATGCCCTACGGGCACCACCCGGTATGCTATATCGGCGAGCTCGGCCCGGGCATGGCGGTCAACCGCAACAGTCCGAACCTCGGCCCGCGCGTCTCGATCGTCGACAACCAGGGCAAGCTGCTGTCACGCATCGGTGACCCGCACGCCGGCACCGCAGCGACCGCGTTCATCGGGCCGCACGGCCTCGCGATCGACTCGCGCGGCGACCTTTATGTCGGCGAAGTCTGCTGGACCTTGTGGCCCGGCCTCTTCCCCGGCCAGCCGCATCCGCCGGGTCTGCGCGCGCTGCAGAAATACGAACGGATCCGCTGACCGGGGCCACGCCTCCCCCCTCCCCGCCCGCGCTGGCCGCGGGGGAGACGTGCCCGACTCCACCCGCCTTAGCGGGCCGCAAGCCGGCCGATCCGAAATGCGCAGCAACCCAAGATGGAACATCCCGGGCACGCTGCTGTTGAGGGATCAGGACGGGGTCGGCGAGCTCGTTCGGTCAAAATCCGGGAGGAGAATCATGCGATCGGTCAAGTGGATGGTGGCGGGATTGGCGATGGCGCTGGCGATGCCGGCGGTGGCCGCACCGGGCAACGGCAAGGGCGGCGTGCCCGATTGCAGTCAGATCCAGACCGCCTCCATCGAGCAGGTGCTCGGCCTCCAAAGCGGCACGCTTGCCGGCATCACGCTGCCGTCGATGCCGGGCCAGGTGAACCAGCTGATCCAGGCGAAGAGCGAAGACATCGCCGGCGTCATGCTGCACAATATCAACCAAGTGGCTCGGGCGGCGGGAATCAGCACGCCGGACGCGATGGCGCAATTCCTTAGCGGGTGCGGGGTCGGGTCGCACTGACGCGGCCGCGCGGCCCACCGGCCTCGTTTTGCATCGGCAAGCCCCCGGTCTTCCGGGGGCTTTTTAGATTCGGTGATACCCTACTCGAAGCGCAGCGCCTGCATCGGATCGAGGCGGGAGGCGCGGTAGGCCGGGTAGAGGCCGAAGCCCAGCCCGACGCCGCCCGCCGTCGCGATCGCCAGAATTGCGGCGAACGGGCTGATCAATACCGGCCAGCCGGCGTAGTTGGCGACCGCGGCCGCGGCAGCGGCGCCGGCGAGAAACCCGAGAACGCCGCCAACCCCCGCCAGCGCCAGCGCCTCGATCAGGAACTGCGTGCGGATATCGCGGCGGCGCGCCCCGACCGCCATCCGCAGCCCGACCTCGCGGGTCCGCTCGGCGACCGCGACCAGCATGATGTTCATGACGCTGATGCCGCCGACCACCAGCGACACCGAAGCGATCGCCGCCAGCAATATCCCGAAGGCGCGCACCGAACCTTCCTGCGCAGTCAAGAGCTCGGCCGGGTCCTGCACCCGGAAATCATCCGGGTTGCCCTCGCGCAACCGGTGACGCTGGCGCAACAACGCCGTCACCTGCCGCGACAGCGCGGGCAGCGCCGCCGCATTCCGCGCCTTCACGAGGATGAAATCGAGCGCGAAACGGTTGCCCTGATGCGCCTCGCCGGCCAACAGGCGGCTGCGCGCCGTCAAGAGCGGCACGAGGACGACATTGTCCTGGCTGTGGCCGCCGGCGGTTTCGCCTTTGCCCTGAAGCACGCCGATGACGGTTAGCGGCACGTTGCGGATGCGCAGCGTCGCGCCGATCGGGTCGCCGCTCTCGAACAGCTTTTCGGCCACCAGCTTGCCGAGGATCGCGACCTTGGCGCCGCTGTCGACCTCGTCATCGCGAAAGGCGCGCCCCGCCAACAGCGGCCAATCCCGCGCCAGCAGGTAATCGCCGTTGTTGCCGACGACGGAAACCGCCCAGTTGCGGTTGCCGGCGATCGCCTGGGCGCCGCGCGCCACCAGCGGCGTCACCAGCTGCACGCCGGGCACCTCGCGCTGGATTGCCTCCGCATCGTCCTCGCTGAGGCCGTTATTCGCGCTCGCCAGCCGCACGCCGCCCGAGCGGGCGGCGCCGGGGATGACGTAAAGCAGGTTGGCACCCAGCGTCTGGATGTTGTCGGTAATGCGGGCCCGCGCACCCGCCCCGATCGCCACCATGCAGACGACCGCGGCAACCCCGACAATGATGCCGAGAATGGTCAGGGCGCTGCGCAGCTTGTTGGTGCGCAATGCCCCGAACGCGATCAGCACACTGTCCAGGCCGCTCATCGATCTCCCCCGGGATCTCCCCGAGGATCTCCGGCCGGATCGCCTCTCGCCGTGCGATCGTCGCCGGTGATGCGGCCATCATGCAGCGTTATGCGGCGCACCGCATGGGCGGCGACGTCGCCAGCATGGGTGACGACGAGAATGGTTCGCCCCTCGCTGTTGAGCTCGCGGAAGATTGCCAGGATGCTTTCGCCGGTGACGCTGTCGAGCGCCCCGGTCGGCTCATCGGCGAGGATCAGCGAGGGGTTGTTGACGAGCGCGCGGGCGATAGCCACGCGCTGCTGCTCGCCGCCCGACAACTGGTTCGGCCAGTGCCCCAACCGGTGCCCGAGGCCGACCCGTTCGAGCGCCGCCAGAGCCCGCTGCCGGCGGTCGCGGCGGCGGACGCCGGCATAGGCAAGCGGCAGCTCGACATTCTGCAGCGCTGTGCTGCGCGGCAGCAGCATCGGCTGCTGGAAGACAAAGCCGATCTCGCCGGAGCGGAGGGTCGAGCGCCGGTCGTCCGGCAGCGTCGCGACATCGTGGCCGTGCAGCTGGTAGGATCCGCCATCCGGCCGGTCGAGCAGGCCGAGGAGGCTCATCAGTGTCGATTTGCCTGAGCCGGAGCGGCCGACCACCGCTATGAACTCGCCCGCCTCGATCTGGAGCGAGACCTCGCGCAACGCCTCCACCGGCGCGCCGGCGGAGATGAACCGCTTGCTGACGCGCGACATATCGACGAGCGGCATCACTATCGCGACGCGCCCCCCTTGCGCGTGTCGGTGGTGCTGCGCTGCGCCGCCCCCGATGCGGCCGGACTGCCTCCTGGCTGCCTCATTCCGCCTGCCGCCGACACCCCGCAACGAGCTGACCGCCCATTCGCGGCAACCTGCCTCAATGGCGGCGCCCTGTCATCCCTAGCGGAACAGCATCAGAAGGAGTGCGATCAAAAAGCCGATCGCCACGATCTCACCGAAGACTCCGAGATGTCCGCCCATGCCGCCTCAACGGCGGGATGGCGGAAGCGATCCACCCGCGGGTTGCTGCTCTTCGGGTGGGCCGGGGTTGCCCGAACCCAAAATGGGCCAGACACCCCTGGCCCATCTTGCGTCGCAACTGACGTGATATAATGGTAGCGGGAGAGGGACTTGAACCCCCGACCTTGGGATTATGATTCCCCTGCTCTAACCAGCTGAGCTACCCCGCCGCAGAGCCGTCGGATATAGGGGCTGGCCGCGCCCCGGTCAAGTTCGGGTGGCCGCCGTCGGCGTCCACCCGGCGGATCCAGGCGCCGCCGAGCAGCCGCTCGCCGTCATAGAGCGCCGTCGCTTGGCCGGGCGCGACGGCACCAGCCGGCCCCGACAGCACCAGCGCCGCCTCACCGGCACATTCGGCTCCGGGGCCGGCCATGTGCAGCGTCGCCGCCACCGGCGGCATCGACGAGCGCAGCTTCGCCGTCACCGCCACCGCGGCGCCGGCGGCCAAGGGCGGCCCCAGCCAGTTGAGTGCCGCGAGCGGCACGCGGGTCTCGGCGAGTGCCCGGCGTTGCCCGACGACGACGCGCCGCCTCTCCGCCTCGATGCGCAGCACGAACAGCGGCTCGCCTCCCGCCCCGTTGCCGAGGCCCAGCCCCTTGCGCTGGCCGACCGTGAAATGCGCGATGCCGGGATGGCGGCCGAGGACAGTGCCGGCGGCGTCGACGATGTCGCCCGGCTCGCTCGCCTCCGGCCGCAGCCGCGCCACCAGCGCCGCATAGGAACCCTGCGGCACAAAGCAGATGTCCTGGCTGTCGGGCTTGGCGGCGACCGGCAGCCCCCATTCGGCGGCCAAGCCCCGCGTCTCGTCCTTCATGAGCTGGCCGAGCGGGAAACGCAGGAAGGCGAGCTCGGCCCCGGTCGTGCGGCACAGGAAATAGCTCTGGTCGCGCGCCGGATCGCGGCCGCGGTGAAGTTCGGGCCCGTGCGGACCGGCAAGGCGGCGCACGTAATGCCCGGTCGCCAGCGCGCCGGCCTCGAGATCGCGCGCCACCGCGAGGAGGTCGCGGAACTTGATGCGCTCGTTGCAGCGGATGCACGGCACCGGGGTCTCGCCGCGGCGGTAGCTGTCGGCGAAGTCGTCGATCACCGCGGCGCGGAAGCGCGCCTCGTAATCGAGGACGTAATGCGGGATGCCGAGAGCCGCCGCAACGCGGGCCGCGTCGCGAATGTCTTGGCCGGCGCAGCACGCCCCCTTGCGGCCGGTCGCGGCGCCGTGGTCGTAGAGCTGCAAGGTGACGCCGACGACGTCAACGCCGGCGCGCACCAGGAGCGCCGCCGCGACGGACGAGTCGACGCCGCCCGACATCGCGACGACGACGCGGTGGTCGCCCGGGTTGCCCGGCAGATCGAGATCCCGAGTGAGATCGAAGTCGGGCATCATCAGGCGGCGTCGAGGCCCATCTGCCAGAAACCGGCTTCGAGCCGGGTCGCGGCGGTGAAGGCCGCGGCCAGAAGCGGGAAACGGCCGTCGCCGCCGCGCGCGGCGAACTGCGCGTCGAGCGCCGCGGCGGCCGCTTGCGCGAGGCTCTGGTATTCGGCGCCGGCATACATCTCGAGCCATTCCTTGTAGGGGTTGCCGTCAAGCCTGGTGGCGGGATCGGCCAGTCGCGCGGCGGCGATCTCCGCATAGCCGACGACGCACGGCGCCAACGCCACTTCGAGGTCGAGGCGGTCGCCGGCGAGCCCGCGATCGAGCACGAAGCGGGTATAGGCGACGGTCTCGAGAGCTTCGGGCGCCTGCGCCAGCGCGTTCTCGGCGAGCCCCCAGCGGCGGCAATAATCGATGTGCAGCCCGATCTCGACGTCGAGCGTCGCCGCCACCAGCGCCTGCGCCCGGCGCATCTCGGCGAGCGTCTCCGACTTGTAGACGGCGAGGCCCCACGCGCGCGCAAAATGCAGGAGGAACAGGTAGTCCTGCACGAGGTAACGGCGGAACGCCGCTTCCGGCAGCTCCCCCCGCGCTAGGCGGAGGACGAATTCGTGCCGCGTGTAGCGCGTCCACTCGGCGCCGGCGGCGTCGACCAGGCGGCGGAACAGCGTCATCGTCAGCCGCGCAGCAGGTTGCGGGTGGCGGCCGGGAGACGCACCGTCAGCCCGTCGAGCTCCTCGGTGATGATGATCTGGCAGCCGAGGCGCGAGGTCGCGGTCAGCCCGAAGGCGAGGTCGAGCATGTCCTCTTCGTCCTCGCTCGCGTCCTTCAACAGCTCGTACCATTCGGGGTCGACGATGACATGGCAGGTCGAGCAGGCGAGCGACCCCTCGCAGGCGCCCTCGATGTCGATGTCGTTCTTGTGCGCGATCTCCAGGACCGACAGGCCGAGCGGCGCCTCGACCTCGCGGCGGCTGCCGTCGCGCTCGATAAAAACCATCTTCGGCATCGGCCTGACCTAGGGTCCAGCCGCCGGTGTCGGCGGCCGCGGCGCCAGGTCTTCCGCCAGGATGGCGGCCGCCAGCACCGGCGGTTGCGGCGCCGCGCCGAGCGCCTTAGGCGACAACAGGTCGAGCACGGCGATCCCGGCTTGTGCGGCGGCTTGTTTGACCTTTTCGGCGAAAGCGGGCTCGGCGGGGGCCACCAGCACGACGACTGCATGCGTCACCGGTCGGGCCAGCGAGCGCTCCGCCCGCAACCGCGCGCCCTCGAACATCGCCTGCCACGCCTCGGCCGGGGCATCGGCGGCGGGGATCGCCAAATCCTGTTCGAAACCGTCGCGGTCGGCCACCACCGACGCATTGCCGCCGACCGCCACGGCGATTTCCGCCTGCTGCCGGCTCAGGTCGATCCCGACCGCGACGCCCGGCGCGTCTGCGTCGACCGGCAACCCGTCCGGTTCTTCAATCTGAAACAGCTTCACTTGCAGCCCCTCATGGACCGCGGGCGTCCCACCCGCTGCGGGCCAATTGTATCGAGAGTCGGGGCCCGCGGTCCGCTAAATCCTTGTCAAACGTGGAAGC
>JBLMXS010000224.1:0-4142 GCA_050257895.1 Thiohalocapsa sp. | reverse complement strand
CCGAATTCGCGCAATTGTGGGGGCCGCAGGCCCGCGCCGAGGTGTCGGTGGTCGGGTTTATCCCGGGCGCCCAGCCCACTGGCGGGCACGCCCTGTCAGGGCAGATCGACCGCCTCCTCGTGACGCAAGAGCGGGTGCTGATCGTCGATTTCAAGACGGTGCGGCCGGCGCCGGCCAGGGAGGAGGAGGTGCCTTCCCTCTACCTGCAGCAGCTCGCGACGTACCGTGCCGCGCTGGCTCGGATCTATCCTGGCCGGCGCATCGAGGGCGCGCTGCTATGGACCGACGGGCCCCGCCTGATGCCGATCAGCGCCGCCCTCCTCGACCGCCATGTGCCGGATCGCCTACGCTCCTGATCCAGGCCGCCCGGCTTGTTATCGGCGCGATCCTGTGTCGCTCCGGAACCGACCGCGACCCCGCAACCTTAACCAAGGCGACGCTATCGGCATTTCCGCGAAGGGGGTCGGGTCTGATGCGCGCGCTTGTTGGCCTCTATCTGGTGATCGGCATCGTGATGTTGATGATAGGGTTTGTCGCGACCGGCCCGTGCCCGGCGAAAAACACCGACGCCGTCAGCGACGTCGTGTTCGTGCTCGGCTGGCCCATCTACCTCTACGACAACGTCTCGAAGGGCAATGAGGCGGCCCCGCAATGGCTGCACCGCCAGGCCTGCCAGGGCGGCGTCGTCGCCTATCGGAGACCCGAAAGCACCCCTCCTGCGCAGACTGGCAGCAGCACCGAACCCGCACCCGCGCCCACCCGCTGATTGCTAGCGGTTCAGCCGAGGCCGAATTCCGGCCCGGCGCCGTGGCGCAGCCGCTGCCCCAATTCGTCGCCGAGCGCCGCCGCCTCGCCCGCCGGCCCGCTCATCTCGCCAGCGCGCACGGCCTCGCCGTCGGGCGCCAGCAGCAGGCCGCGCAATCGCAGCCGGTCGCCTTCGATCGTTGCCAGCCCGGCGATCGGCGTGCGGCAGGAGCCGTCGAGCGCCGCCAGCATGGCCCGCTCGGCGGTGATGCAGAGGGAGGTCGCCGGATCGTCGAGCGGTGCCAGCAATTGCCGGACGCGCTCGTCATCGGCGCGGCACTCGACCGCCAGCGCCCCCTGCCCGACCGCCGGCAACATCGTCTCCGGCGACAGGATCTCGCTCGCCATCGCGCCATGCCCGAGCCGCTCGAGGCCGCACAGCGCCAGGACCAGCGCATCGACCTCGCCGTCGGCCAGCTTGCGCAGCCGGGTGTCGACATTGCCGCGGATCGGCACGATGTCGAGATCGCCGCGCCGCCGCAGCAGCTGCGCCCGCCGCCGCAACGAGCCGGTGGCGACGCGCGCGCCGGCCGGCAATGCCGTCAGCCCGGCCGCATTGCGCGACACCAGCACGTCGCGCGGGTCGTCGCGCGGCAGCACGGCGCCGAGCGTCAGCCCCACCGGCAGCGCGGTCTCCATGTCCTTCAGCGAATGCACCGCGAGATCGGCCCGGCCGTCGCGCAATGCCTCCTCGATCTCCTTGGTGAACAGGCCCTTGCCGCCGATCTCCGCAAGCCGCCGGTCCTGCACGCGGTCGCCGGTAGTGCGGATCGCCAGCAATTCGACCGCCCCCGGAGCCGTCAGCGCCGGATGTGCCGCGACGAGGCGGTCGCGCACCAGCCCCGCCTGGTAGAGCGCCAGGGCGCTGCCGCGCGTGGCGATGCGGAGTTGGGGACGGGGCGGACCGGCCGACATCGAAGCTCCTGACAGGTTCTCTCTACTTAAGCCAACGCAGCGGCCACGAAAATCGGCGATTGCACCTACCCGGCCCCTCCCCCGCTTCCGCCAGAGAGGAGCCACAAGTCACGGCGGCGCCAGCGCGGCGGGCGGCGGGGTCAGCGGCAGGACGCCGATCCACACCAGCCAGAACCCGGCGAAGGCCAGCGACAGGATGGTGATCGGTACGCCGGCGCGGGCATAGGTGCGAAAGGTCAGCCCGGCCCCCATCCGCTCGGCGCGCTCGGCAATCAGGATGCTCGACAGGCTGCCGGTCAACAGCAGATTGCCGGCGAGCGACGACAACAACGCCAGCCCATAAAGAACCCCGTGCGGCGGCAGCCCCCAGACCTGCAGCAGCAGCATCGCCGCTGGCAGACTGCCGATCGCGTTGCTGGTCACCGCGGCAAACGGCAGCAGCAGCAGAAGGTTGTCCGGCAGCAGGTGGGCCTTCCCCAGGAAGGCCCAGGCCTTCGCGGCGAGGCCGGCGCCGTTGAGCTGCGCAGTGATCGCAAACAGGCACGACACCAGCAACAAGAGCGGCCAATCGACCGTCGCGATCATCGTGCGGCTGGTGATCTGGCGGTTCGCCAGCAAGAGCGCGGCGATGATCAGCGCACCGATCTCGCGCGGCAGCGGCGTCGCGAACAGCAGCAGCAACAAAAGCACCGCGACGCCGCCTTTGATCGTCTGGAAGCGGTCAAGCAGATGCTCGGTGGCCGCCGCCGCCGCGAGCGGCACCTGCGCCTCCGCCGGCGGCATCGGCGCCACCCGCATATGGCGATGCCATTGCAGCCAGACGACGGCGAAGACGACGGCCAGCGTGAACAGCGCCGGTACCGCGCAGGCCGCAAGAAACATCCAGAAATCGAGACGGCCCATCGCGCCGAGCAGGACGTTCTGCGGGTTGCCGATCAGCGTCGCGGCCGAACCGGCGTTGATCGAGGCGGCAAGCGCGATCGCAAACGGCCGCGGGTCAAGGCCGCGGCGCTGGGCGCAGGCGATCAGGAGCGGCGCGATCGTGATGACGAGGATGTCGTTCGCCAGGATGGCCGAGAGGGCGCCGCCGATTGCCACCGTCAGCGCCAAGAGCGCCGCATTGCCGCCACGGGTCTCGACCATGACGTGGGCGCACAGGTCGATGAACCCGGATTCGGCGAACTGCGCCGAGATGATCATCAGCGCGAACAGCAGCGCCACCGTCGGCATGTCGACGGCGCTGCCGAAATCGTCGAGCGTCATCTGGCCGGTCGCGAGCAGCGCGATGACCGCAAGCAGCGCGATCCCCGTGCGATCGACGCGCAGCCAGGCGACGCGGCCGGCGGCCATGCCGAGATAGGTCAGGACCAGGACCAGGAGGACGATCGCGGCGTGCATCGGCGGCGCTGGGAGGGGCTGCTGCCATCATAGGCGGCTCTTGATGCCGTGAAGGCACAGCCCGTCACTTTTGCAACAGCTTTGCCGCGCAGCGTGACTTCCACGCCACGCCGCTGCTGCAGCGGTACCTGGACCGCGGCGTCCCGCCGGCATGCCGGCTAGAAGCCGGCGGTCCGGATCGCTCGCTGCTTCTGGTGCACCGACCGCCAACGATTGCTATATCATGTGGCCATGATCGATCTTCTCGCCGCTCCGGACACGTGCTCGCCGCCGCTCGCCGGGCTCAACGAGGCGCAATGGCGCGCCGTTGCGGCGCTCGACGGGGCGGTGCTGGTGCTGGCCGGCGCCGGCACCGGCAAGACGCGGGTGTTGACGACGCGGCTCGCCCACATCCTGGCGACGCGCCGCGCCTTTCCCGGCGAGATTCTCGCCGTCACCTTCACCAACAAGGCGGCGCGCGAGATGCGCGAGCGGCTCGAGGCGATGATCGGAGGAGCCGCCGACGGCGTCTGGCTCGGCACGTTTCACGCGCTGGCGGCGCGCATCCTGCGGCGCCATGCCGAGAGCGTCGGGCTGCGCAGCAACTTCACGATCCTCGACAGCGACGACCAGCTGCGCCTCCTAAAGCAGATCCTCGCCGCCGCCAATGTCGACGAGCGGCGCTGGCCGGCCCGCGCCTTGAAGGCAGCGATCGAGCGCTGGAAGGATCGCGGCCTCGTCCCGGACAAGGTGCCGGCGGGGGAGGCTGGCGATTACGCCGGCGGCCATGCGGTGCAGCTCTACCGCGACTATCAGGAGCGGCTCCTGACCGTGAACGCAGTCGATTTCGGCGATCTCTTGCTGCACAACCTGACCTTGTTCGGCGAGCACCCGGAGATCCTTTCCGACTATCAGCGCCGCTCCCGCTACCTCCTGGTCGACGAGTACCAGGACACCAACATCGCGCAGTATCTGTGGCTGCGGCTTCTGGCGCAGCGCCACAAGAACCTCTGCTGCGTCGGCGACGACGACCAGTCGATCTACAG